>JACIWR010000231.1 GCA_014360845.1 Anaerolineae bacterium | reverse complement strand
AAGGCTAAGGCGATAAAGAGCAACCCGGTATAATCCACCGAGAGCACTCCCAACGCATATAGCCCCAGTCCCAGGCAGATGACCCCGATGATGCCGGCCGCATATCCACCCGGACTAGACAGTTCGAAGATGATGGCGTTGATCCCCAGGGTCAGCAGGATGAAAGCGATGGTCGGATCGGTGATGGCATGGAGCAGGCGTTCCAGCGGGTTCATGGCGATAGGGTACACACTCGCTCCGCTGGTCTGCAGCACCACCTCGCGGCCCCGCACCTCGACGGCGAAGCCGTCAAGCTGAGACAGCAAATCACTGAGATCCTCGGCGATGAAATCAATGACCCCCGCCTCCAGCGCCTCCTGGGCAGTCGCCGCCTCCGCCTGATCAATCGCGCGCTCCACCCAGGCCACCGCCTTCTCCCCGCGCCTGGCGACCAGAGCTCGAGCGCTGGCCATCAGAATCTCTTTTTCTTTCTTCTGCACCGTCTCCGGCAATTCCTCCCCTTGCATACCCACCGGACTGGCCGCGCCGATGGAGGTCTCCGGGGCCATAACGGCCACGTGCCCGGCCAAGGTGATCAACGTCCCCGCCGAAGCAGCCCACGCTCCCCGCGGAGCCACGTAGACCACCACCGGCACCCGGGCCTCCACTATCCGTTGCACGACACTCTTGGCCAAGCTCACCGAGCCCCCCGGCGTGTCCAACTGTACGATCAGGCAAACAGCGCCATCTTTCTCCGCCTGTGCAATGCCGCGGTCGATGTAGGAGAGCATCACCGGTGTCACAGGGCCCTGGGCCTGGATCAAATCCACATGGCCGCCTCCCTGAGCCGCAGCGACTGCCCCGGCGATTATCCAGATCAGAGCGACAGCGGCCAGCAGGCCATATCGCCATCGGCCCCACATATCACTGCCTCCTTCCGCTCACCGTTGTTTTCCCAATCCTCCTGGATGAATCGTGTTGATGTGATTCTGTCTCCCTTCTTCACCGCAGAGAGCGCCGAGACTTCGTCGTAAGCCTTCGGCCCGCGCGTTCGCCTGAGCCTTCGGCGTGAGCTCAGGCGAACGCTCACGCCGAAGGCTCAGGCCGAGGGCGCAGTCGAACGAGCACTGAGAAAATCTACGAATCTCCGCGAACTCTGCGCGCTCCGCGGTGAAGTATCCGCGTCGGGTCCGTGGCCCGACCTACTTCAAGTAGGGGCGAACTCTTGCAATCATCCAGGCCGGTAGGTGCAAGACCTGCCCCTCGGATATTATAGTCCAATTTGCTCATAGTACAACAGAGCTACTTGTACTGGTTTCCAACCTGATGTACAATAGTTACAAAGCGCTATCCTTTCAATTTCATCGAGGAGACAACGATGCGCGTGGCGATCAACGCCTGGTTCTTGCCCCAGGAAACCACCGGTAGCGGGCAGTACCTGACCCACTTACTGCCGGAGCTATCAGCATTGGCCCCGGAGGATGAGTTCGTGCTCATCGCCGCCCACCCTTCCCAGCTCGCCACGGGCGTGCCCGATGCCACCCATTGTGAGGCTTACGTGGTGAACCGCGACACAGGAGAACCCAGGGAGCACTCCGTGGACAAGGATGGCTCATGTCGCCAGACAAGGCTGTTCCAGCAGCTCTCGCACCTGAGCAAGGTGTGGTTCGAACAAGTGGGGTTCCCCCGCGCCTGCCGTCGCCTGGGCGTTGATCTGGCTCACGTGCCTTACTGGGGCTCGCCGCTGTTCCCCACCGTGCCCACTGTGGTCACCGTCCACGACCTGATTCCCTTGCTCTTGCCCGCTTACCGCGGCAAGCCGCTGGTGCGCCTCTATACCCGCCTGGTGTCTGTCAGCGCTCGCCGCGCCGCCGCCGTCCTCACCGATTCGGTCGCCTCGCAACAGGACATCATCCGCCATTTGCGCATCCCGCCGGAACGGGTGTACCCGGTGCTGCTGGCTGCTGACGAGCGTTACCGGCCCGTGGAGGACCCCGAAGCCCTCAGCGCCGTCCGCGCCAGATATGCCCTACCTGAGCGTTACTTCCTCTACCTGGGAGGCTTCGACCAGCGAAAGAATGTGCCGGTTATCCTGCGCGCTTACGCCCGCTTCCGCCAGTTGGCGGCGGACAACCCGGTTCGCCTGGTTGTGGCCGGTAAGCTGCCGGTCCAGGACACCCCTTTCTTCCCCGATCCCCGGCGGATCGCGCACGAGCTGCACATCGCGGAAGAGATCACCTTCGCCGGCTGGATACCCGAAGAGGACAAGCCCGCTCTGTACTCGTCCGCGCTGGCTCTCATCTTCCCCTCCCGGTACGAGGGTTTTGGTCTGCCCCCTCTGGAGGCTATGGCCTGTGGCACGCCGGTTATCGCCTCCAATCGAGGCTCCCTGCCGGAGGTGGTGGGCGAGGGTGGTCTATTACTCGCCCCGGACGACATCGAGAGATTGGCGTGGGCAATGCACAGGCTGGCCAGCAGTGAGGAAACCCGTCTTTCACTACGCGAACAAGCCCTGTCCCAGGCAGCCCGCTTCAGCTGGCGCAAAGCCGCTCAGGAGACCCACGCAGTGTATGAAACCGTATACAGGAGACAGCTTTGACAGCCACGCCGCTACAGGGAAGATAATCAGTATCTTCTCAAAATGTAGGGGCGAACCCTTGCGGTCGCCCAGGCGGGCAGGTGCAAGACCTGCCCCTACCCCAAATTATTGAGAAGATACGATAATCAATCGCAGCAGCCAAGTCACCAGCTAAGGAGCAGAATTATGGCCGAACAAAACCCGGGTATCAGTACCATCTTTAGTCACCTGCCGAGGGTGAAAATCGCTCACCTGCCCACCCCACTGGACGAGATGCCGCGCCTGAGCAAGGCCCTGGGTGGCCCTCGCCTGTTCATCAAACGCGATGACCAGACGGGTCTGGCCATGGGAGGCAACAAGACCCGCAAGTTGGAGTTTCTCGTCGCCGACGCCCTGGCGCAACGCGCGACCACCCTGATCACCACCGGCGCGCCGCAGTCCAACCACTGCCGCCAGACCGCCGCTGCCGCAGCCAAATTCGGCCTGCGCGCCATTCTCGTCCTCGCCGGTGAGCCACCTGAAGACTGGACCGGCAATCTCCTGCTGGACACTCTGCTGGGAGCCGAGGTACGTTGGACCGGGCCCCGGCAGTGGGAGGCCGTGATGGCGGAGATTGTCGAGGAAGAGCGCGATGTCGGACGAGTGCCCTACATCATCCCCTACGGTGGTTCTAACCCCATCGGTGTGACGGGATACGTGGCAGCCATGGCCGAATTCCTGGAACAATTGGAGCAACGGAGCCTGCAGGTGCAGCGCATCGTGCTGGCCTCCAGTTCCGGTGGCACTCAGGCCGGGCTGGTGGTGGGCGCGAAAGCCTTCGGCTTTGGCGGGCGGATCGAGGGGATCAGTGTGGATAAGGAGCGGTCCGTGCTGCGCGAAATGGTGTTACGCCTGGCAGCCAAGACGGCGGCCTATGTGGGCTTGCGCTCCACCTTCACTCCCAGGGAGTTCACCATCCACGATGAATACGTGGGCCAGGGATACGGCATCATGGGCGAGGCCGAGCGCGAAGCCATTCGTCTGGTGGCCCAGACCGAGGGTATACTGCTGGACCCGGTGTACACCGGGCGGGCGATGGCCGGTTTGATAGACCTGATACGCCAGGAGATATACCATTCCGATGAGACCATCGTCTTCTGGCACACGGGCGGTACGCCAGGGCTCTTTGCCTATCGCGATAAACTGCTGTAGCCCAAGACTGTCAACGAACGCTGTAGGACAACTGCTCGCAGTTGTCCTACAGTTAAAACATAAGGTGGCAGCCGCTAAGCTGTACACCACCCCAGCGCCGATTCTTCGGGCTACTTATCGTCGCCACACCTGCCGCACTATGTCCACCTCTTCCGCGCGCAGGAGCAGCGTCAAACCCAAATAGACCCCGCTCCCCAACACAATGCCGCTGACTCCTTCCATCAGCGGGAGAGCGTCTCCCAGCACGCGCCCCAACCCCCATACCGCCAGGCCCATCACCGCCGTGGAGGCCCCGATGCGCGCCAGCGACGCAGCTATGCGTCGCCCCTCCAGGCCTCCCAAGCGTCCCCGAAGGATGAACAGCAGCCCCATCATCTCCAGCGTAGTGGCGATGGAATTGGCCAGCGCCAGCCCACCATGGGCCAGGGGACGGATCAAGAGCAGGCTCAGCAGCACGTTCAGAGCCATAGCCGCGCCGCCGATCAACACCGGCGTCCGCGTGTCGTGCATGGCGTAGAAAGCGCGGGTCACTATTTCCACCACCGAATGGGCCACCAACCCCAACACGTAAAACTGCAGAGCCCAGGCCACGGCCGAGGTAGAGCTGGCCTGAAAGGCCCCACGTTGGAACAGCAACTGAATCACCGGGCCACGCAGGATGTACAACCCCATGCTGGCTGGGATGGTCAAGTAGAGGATGGCGCGCAGCGTGGCCGAGAGCGTGCTACGCATCTCCACTACCTCGTCGCGGGCAACCTGCGCCGCAAAAGTGGGAAAAGCCACGGTGGCGATAGCCTGGGCGAAGATGCCCTGAGGAAGAAGCATGAGCAAGAAAGCATAGTTCAACGCCGAGAGACTGCCCGCGGGCAATTGAGAGGCCAGGATGGTGTTCACCAGGAAGTTAATCTGGACGATGGCCAGGCCCAACGTGCGCGGGAGCATCAGGCGAACCACCTCGTGCACGCCCGGATGCCGCAGGCCAAGCAGCGGGAAGTACCGCGTCCCCACCCGCAACAGGCCCGGCACCTGGATAAGCAGATGCAGGCCGGCGCCCGTCACCACGCCAACGGCCAGCCCCCGCACGCCCCAGCGGGGAGCCAGGAAAACCGCACCACCGATAATGGACAGGTTGTACATGCTGGGCGCTAAGGCTGGCAGCAGGAAGTGCTGGTAGGAATTCAAAATGCCCATCACTATCCCGCTCACCCCGAAGACCACCGGCGAGATGAGCATCAGGCGCATCAGGTCGGCGGCCAGCTCCCGCTGAGGGGGCGGAAAGCCGGGAGCGATGAGCGCTACCACCTGCGGAGCCAGTACAGCGGCGACGACGGCCAGGCTGGTGAGGATGAGTAAGACCAGATTGGTCACGGCGCTGGCCAGACGCCACGCCTCCTCCTCATCGTTCCGGGCCAGGTAACCGGTGAACATGGGGATAAAAGCTGAGCCCAAGGCCCCGCCGGCCACAAGCTGGAACAAAATGTCCGGCAAGCGGAAAGCCGCCAGGTACGCATCGTATTCAGCGCTGGTGCCAAAGTAGCGGCTGATAATCATCTCCCGGACTAGGCCCAGCGCCCGGCTGGCGACGAACGCGACCATGACTACTCCCGCTGCGCGCGCGATCTGACGTTTGCCTGTGGTCATATTGCTCCTTTTCACCGTAGGGCGGGATGGGCTCGGTTGAACCGGTCGGCCTGATGGGCCGCGAGGATTATCTCCTGCAACGATTCTACTCTATCGGTCCAATCAGAGAGCCCTACCCGCCGCCCCCGACGGCATGTGGCGCAGGCTTGCCAGCCTGCGCGGACAGGCTGAAGGCCTGTCCTACGGCTCGCTTACCAACACCGTAGGGCGGGTTGGGCTCGGTTGAACCGGTCGGCCTGATGGGCCGCGAGGGTTATCTCCTGCAACGATTCTGCTCTATCGGTCCAATCAGAGAGCCCTACCCGCCGCCCCGGACTAACCCGAAATCACCCGGCGATAATTGATCCAGCGCCGCTCCTGGCGAAAGCCGACGCGCTGGTACAGACGCACTGCCCCCGTGAGATTTTCCGCGTCCGCTCCCAGGGCGGCGACTTCCATACCCGCTTCGCGCAGTTTGTGCAGTCCGGCCACCAGGAGCGCTTTGCCCACCCCGCGACGGCGGTACGGTCGCCGCACGCACAGGGTATCTATCCAACCCTCTCGCCGGCCCGTGCGCTTGTTCTCCTGCTCGTTGATCAAGATCAGACAAACACCGGCAATCTCATCCCCGTCCACGGCCAGAACGTGCAGATCCGACCGCAAGAACGGAGATTGCATCCAAAAGGCCCACTCCTCTAAAGACACCTCCACGTGGCCCCAGTGATCGCGGAAGGCCTCGTTCACCGCCGCCCAGACCGCGCGGTCGTCCCGACCCGCGACGTAAGGGCGCAGATCAACACCCCGCGGCGGCTGTGGGGCTGGAATGTGATCATCCAGAGGTTGATAACTCATCTTGATGAAATAGCGGACCGGGACCAGATCGAAACGGCGAAACAGCGACTCCCGGTCCTCCTCGCCCGCCACGCAGGAAGCGCTCACATACACCGTGTGACCTTCCAGCTCACCCAGGCGCGACTTGGCCGCAGCCATCAACCGCTCCATCATCCGCGTCCCGATGCCCTGTCCCCGTCGCTCTGGCAGCACTTCGCAGTACAGGCGAAATACACAGGTTTGCTCATCGCGCTCTGTTTCCAAAGAACCATAAGCCACTACCTGTGACCCGACCTCCGCTACAAACACATCCCGCTCTGGATCAAACAAGGGATAGCCAAAGAGCCTCTCCATCTCCTGCACAGAAGTGCCGCGATCCATACCGTCCACCGCGTCGGCAGCATTGATCACATCCACCAGAACGGGCAGGTCTCCCTTTCTGTAATTGCGTATTCGTACAGTCACTTTATGATCTCCTCGCAACAGCGTTCACGCCATCGCACTTCTTGGACGCGCTGTTCACACCCTCTTGTGATAAATCAGCACGTCGAAAGCACGGCCATCCGGGCGCCGGAGTTCATCGCACAAGCGAGCCCCGCCCTCGAAACCCAAAACCCCCATCAACGCCCGTGCCGGGCCGTTAGCAGCGCAAACCCAGGCTCGCACCAGTTCGATGCCATGCGCTGGAGCCAAATCGAGCAGATACTCCACCAGCCCCCGCCCGATCCCATAACGACGGAACTCCGGAGCGACGGCCAGACTCAGCTCGGCCGTGTGATGCAGGGGTGCTGGCGCCGGTTGAAGCAACAGAGCTACCCCCGCCACCTGACCACTCACCCGGGCCACGCGCACGATGTATTCTTCATCACTGCAAAGGGCGGCGATTTCCAGCTCGGTGGGATACTGAGCCAA
>JACIWR010000230.1 GCA_014360845.1 Anaerolineae bacterium | reverse complement strand
CTGCCGCCCTGTCGGCTCAGCCGAGCCCAACCCGCCCTACGGTGGGCCGTGGGGCGGGTGAGTCGGATTGCCAATCCGACCTACACCTCCTCGTCATCTTGTCCGACCACGGCTCGCCATTCCCCGTGAATACCGTCTTCGCTGACTCCGTAGTAGGTGCGGAGGCTGCCATCGGGCATCCGTTGCACCAGATCGTAGCGCACTACTCCCTTGGTCTTGCGCCGCCGCCACAGCCCCAGATCGCCATGCCAGGTGACTTTGCTCTCGTCAATGGGGTTTTGCTCGTGCTGACTGATGGCGTAGTGCCACAAGCGGCGGGACGAGGAGAGGGTGACGTTCTTCACCTCGCTGTTGTTGCGCAGGTCCCGCACAGTGTGGTACAACTTGCCTTTTCGCTCCTCGCTGGCTATGATCTCCACCCCGGTCCTGGGCGGCTCCACCGCGAGATGAGCCTCGGTCGGCGCTTCCTCCTCGGCGGCGCTGGGTTCTGCTATTTTGAGGGAGCGTTTGACCAGGGCGACTATCTCGTCACGGACCGCCAGATTAGTCTCCGTCTCCTGGCGCACGTAAATCTTGCTGCCATCTATGGCGTAGGGCGGGTCAGCTCCGACCGGTACTTCGATGCGTATCACGTGCTTGCCCGCCGACTGGAGCACATCAATGGAAACCTCCAACGGGGGAATGATTCTGTTCTCAATTTCGGCCCGCAGTTTGGCGACGGCTTGTTCGGGGTTGCTGATGCCAGCGGGGGGCACCTTGGGGTTGGCGTTGGCTCCCACGTAGATCGTACCGCCGTTGGTGTTGGCCATGGCCACTACATCGGCGATGATGGCGTATAACCGTCCGCCCCGCTGGGTCATACTCTCGTGGAAGGATTGCACGATGCTGGGGCCGCTTTCCCGGGCCGTGGCCACATAGTCGAAAGGTGGTTGAGCGGCGGAACGGGCCGGGCGGGTGCGGGCGAAATCGGTGCCGAGGAAGACCTCCCGCAGAGCCTCGAAACTCAGCTCCGCTAATCGCACCTCGGTCACTCGCCCGCCGATGCCCAGGCGATTCTTGTCCTTGGGGTGGTTGTCCAGCCGGTGGGCGTCGGAAGCCTGGATGCAGCGCATACGGCGGGGGTATTCGGGCTTGGAGCCGTCGTAAAAAGCTGCCGTGGTGCGCCGCCCCTTCTTCTCCAAGTCGGTGACTTCCAGGGCGTGCAGGTGCTCATCCTGGGTGTAGGCGATCTTGGTCTGCCCGCTGAAGGCGAAGACCCGCAGCCCACGCATGGCCACTCCGTGGGTGGAGTTGGCGTGAGCGGCGATGACGATCCCCCCTGCCTCGTCTATGCGACGGTAGGCGGTGAGCACGTCGGTCGAGGCTCCCACTTCGGTCGAGCCATCGTCCAACTTCTCCGGCGGTATGTTGAGATCAATGAGCAGATGTTCCAGTTCTCGTGTCGTAGTCGTGGGCGGGAAGATGCCCAGGATGTGAAAGCCAAAAGTGGCCGTGAACTCAAACCCGGGCAGTACCAGTATCTTCTCTCGCAGGCGGCGGTATTCGTCCAGACGTCGTTTTTCTTCTGGCCGGAGCCGCTCCAGCCGTTCCAGGAGCTCCAGTTGTTCGATCTCGTTCAGCATGCCGCGATAGCCTGCCACCGTGTTGTGGTCGGCGAAGGCAATGATGTCCAGACCTCGTTCTTCGGCCTTGCGGAGAATGTCCAGGTACGATACCTCGGGCTCGTCGTAGTCCGAAGAGGCAGGCGTGTGGATATGGAGGTCCATACGCCACCATTGCATTTTCTTATTCTTTTTTCGTGTCACTTCTAAACCTCGCTTAATAGGCGAGGACTTCTAAGCCTGTCCGCCAAATCGTTGTGGCAGCTCCACACCTTCCCCAGGGGGCGGTGTGGAAAATATTCACAATGCGGAGAGGTCTCCGGGACCCGCCGGGCAACTTGGACGGCTGCGCCGCGGTGCAATTATGCAGGGCCGGCTCTCAAGTGCCAATCCACGCCCGCTGTTCAAAGGGGGCGCCAATTCAATTCCCGGCGGTATGACTCCCAATCCAGTACGGAAGTTGAATCGGTGGGAAGGCGAAACGCCCAGGGCCAATACGCACTTTGAGCCAGCCACTCAATGGCGGGTACGTCTCTAAAGTCCTCGCGGAATCAATGTGTTGACTGCAATGAATCTGCCACTGTACGCGGTGGCAGTGGTTCGCTCAAACTATTGTTCAGACCTCCTTTCTGTGCCATCCAGCAAAGCGTGCTGGATAACCTGGTCCACGTGATCGGCCAGGATGAAATTCAACTTTTCGCGCACCTCCGGCGGGATGTCCTCCAGGTCGGCTTCGTTGCGCTTAGGCAGGATGACGGTGCGCAGACCGGCGCGGGCCGCGGCCAGGACTTTCTGTTTGATCCCGCCCACGGGCAGCACCTGACCACGCAGGGTGATCTCCCCCGTCATCGCCACATGGGGGTCTACCGGACGCCCGGTGAAGAGGGATGCCAGGGCGGTGGCCATGGTGACGCCAGCCGAAGGGCCATCTTTGGGCACGGCGCCGGCCGGGACGTGGATGTGGATGTCGTTCTCGATGAAGGCGTTCTCATCAATACCGAACTCATGGGCCTTGGAACGCACGTAGCTCAGGGCCGCCTGCGCCGATTCGCGCATCACATCCCCTAACTGGCCGGTGAGAATCAGTCCTTGCTTGCCTTTCATCTTGGTGGCCTCAATGAAGGTTATATCCCCCCCGACGGCGGTCACTACCAGGCCGGTCGCGACACCGGGTATCTCCGTTCGCTCCGCCACCTCGGGGTAGTACTTGGGCTTGCCCAGGTATTGGGGGATGTCTTCCTCGGTCACCAGTGTGGGGCCTGCTCCTTCCCCTTCCTCGGCGATCTTGGTCGCTATCTTGCGGCAGATGCTTCCCAGTTCCCTTTCCAGGTTGCGCACCCCGGCCTCGCGGGTATACTCGCGCACTACGCGGCGAATAGCTCCTTCTGTGAGCTGGACTTCATCCTGGCGCAGGCCGTTCTCCCGTATCTGGCGGGGGAGGAGGTATTGCTGCGCGATTTTGATTTTCTCCTCCTCGGTGTAACCGTCCAGGGTGAGTATCTCCATCCGGTCGCGGAGAGGAGCAGGAATCGGGTCCAGCAGGTTGGCCGTGGTGATGAACATCACCTGCGAGAGGTCGAAAGGCACGTCCAGGTAGTGATCGCGGAAATCGCGGTTCTGCTCCGGGTCCAGGACCTCCAGCAGAGCCGATGAGGGATCACCACGCCAGTCGGCACCGATTTTGTCCACCTCATCGAGCATGAAGACCGGGTTGCGGGATTCCGCGCGCCGCAGGGCCTGGATGATTCGTCCGGGCATGGAGCCCACGTAGGTGCGGCGGAAGCCCCGTATCTCGGCCTCATCACGAATGCCGCCCAGGCTCATGCGCACGAATTTGCGCCCCAGCGCGCGGGCGATGGATTGCCCCAGCGAGGTCTTGCCCGTCCCCGGCGGCCCGACAAAGCAGAGGATAACCCCCTCTCGCTCCCGACGGATGTAGTCGGTCAGGTGTTCGCTTTCCGCTTCTCGTTCTTCGGCTCGCTCCTGCCGCAGTCGGCGCACGGCCAGGTACTCCAGGATGCGTTCCTTGACATCCTCCAGGTCGTAGTGGTCCTCGTCCAGAATCTGGCGTGCGCGGGCGATGTCCAGGTTGTCCTCGGTAACCTTGTTCCAGGGCAGGCTGGTCATCCAGTCCAGATAGGTCTTGATGACCGAGTACTCCGCCGCGGCAGTGGGCATCTTCTCCATGCGGGATAGCTCGCGCAGCGCCTCTTTGCGCGCTTCCTCCGGCATCCCGGACTCCTCGATTTTGCGGCGGTATTCTTCCAGCTCCAGGGCTTGCTCATCCTCCTCGCCCAGCTCGCGTTTGATGGCCTTCAGTTGCTCGCGGAGGAAATACTCGCGTTGCACTTTTTCCATCTCGGACTGGGCTTCGGATTGGATTTTCTTGCCCAGCTCCAACACTTCCAGCTCGCGGGTGAGGATTGAGGTCAGCTTGCGCAGCTTATCGCGAACATCATCCAGTTCCAGAACTTCTTGAGCATCGGTGATGTTCATGCGCAGGCTGGTGGCGATGAGGTAAGCCAGTTGGCGCGGATCCTCTATGTTCATGATCATCATCATCATCTCGTCCGGAATGTGGGGGACGAGGTTCACCAGTCGTCTGAACAAGTCGAGGATGTTGCGCGATAAGGCTTCCAGTTCGATGGAGTCCTCCACCGCGTCGGGGATGGGTTCGACCCGGGCTTTGAGGTAAGGCTGGGTCTGGGTGAACTCCACGATGCGGATGCGCTCCATGCCCTGGACAAAGAGCAATATGGTGCCGTCGGGTGCTTTGCGCAGGCGGTGCACCACCGCCACTGTGCCCACGCGATACACATCATCAGGGCCTGGCTCTTCCACCTCCTCGCTTTTAGTGGCCACCAGGCCGATCATCTGACGTTTCAAGACGGCTTCGTCCACCAGTTGAATGGACCGTGGCTGGCCCACGGTCAGTGGTAAGGCCGTCATAGGATATAGTACAACCCCTCGCAGAGGCAGGATCGCCAGTTCCTCTGGGATGTCAAGGCCGCTTTCGCCTTGTTTACCATCGGGCGTGGTGGCGCTAGAGCCTCCGGTGGGAACCACAGAAATGGGCATTTGATCCATGAAGTCTATATTCCATCTATCGCTCATACTTCCTTCCTAACCCCCCTTTGGGGATGTGTGTAGTGATTTTGTTTTCCTTCACCTCATCGTGCGGAATATCTGGATGGTGCAATTCCGACTAGGCGACTTCCACCACGTGAATCTTGTGTGGTTTGGCTTTGGGCAAAATCACTTTCAAGAAGCCGTCTTGATAAGTGGCCTCTACTTCGTCGTCATCAATGGCCCAGGGGAGGTAGACATCGGTGCGGAAGTCGCCGTACGGTATCTCCAGTTGTTGATAGGCCAGTTTGGACACCGGATCGACGCGGGTACCGGTGATGGTGAGCAAGTTGTCGGAAAGGGAAATGGTGAAATCGCTTTCCGCCATGCCAGCTATCTCCACCTTGACCACGATGTAGTCGTCTGTTTCGTATACGTCTGTTGGTGGTCGCCAGGTTTTCCGTTGTCTGATGGCCATCCAGCGCGTCGTTGGTATCATATCTTCAAAAAGCCGATCCATCCGCCGTTGCATGCGTCCGATTTCATCCAGCAAGTCATCACTGTGGACCATAACTTTCTAACCCTCCTCGCCACCGAAAACTACAAATACTACGTTTTCATTTTACCACAAATTTCCAGGAGGGCCAAATCTATGGGGTAGTCGGGGGCCTTCAGTTTTGGCCGCTGTGTCGGCCTACGGCAGGCCGGGCCGACCGGGCAGCATCAGTGTAGGGTGTGTTGGGCTCGGCTGGGGACGCACCGCCGTGTAACAGGCAGTGTTGGTTGTGCAAGGCGGAGGGCCCTACCCGCCGCCTCGGACGGCGGGCAGGCGGCTCTTTAGACTCTTCTGCGCAGTGATGTCGCGCGGCAGGTGTCCGAAGCCCAGGGGGCTACACGCTGTAGTCGCCGCCAACCGTTCGGCTGAGCCCTCGGCGTGAGCGTTCGACCGCGCTCACGCCGAAACCTGCCCTACCCGCTACCTCAGAGTTCGGCCAAGCCTTTGCCCGGTGAAGCTGTCACCGCCCCCTTACTGCGTGAGGTTTTTGCGGAAAGAAGCTCCACTGCTCGTTAACTTGATGCCCATGGGACGCAGCGGCCGGTCGTCCCTACTTACCCCGCCACATCCGCGTCGGGCCACGGGCGCGGACCTACTAAGGCGGGTGAGGAACCTCGCTCTCAACGCCAAAGCAAAGACAGTGGCGGTTTTGGCTTTAATCGTAAATGTGGTATAATAACCAGCCGGTGACTATTCAGCCCGATGGGAAGTCGCCCTTTAGGATGCCTGCGGGCTGGAGATGGTCGGGGTGGTTCGACCGCCAGCTATAACCCTGAGGAGCGACTTCCAGTCGTCTGAATAGTTACACCAACCGGAGGTTTTGCCGTATGGCTTTGCTCCTTTACCTGCCTTTCCTGGGTGTGGTGGTCTTAGCCAATTTCGGTGACGAGAGTCCAACGGCGCGCCGCCTGACTTATGCCACACTGGGAGGGTGGAATTTAACCATGATCCTGGGCGGGCTGTTCACGCTTATCAATTCGCTGATGAGCAGCCCGCAAGTGTCGTTGGCCTGCGTCGGTGTGACTCTGGTGCTCACCGGAGCCGTGGCCAGTCTGTCATTGATGAGCAATGTGCGCAAGGGACTGGCGCGCTGGCTGAATATCGCCCCCGATTCACCCTTACACGCCACAGCTCTGGCTTTTGCCGTGTATTTCGTGGGCTTAACCGTGGTCCAGGTCCAGCTCTTCGGCGACCTGGCCCAACTGTCTTTGCCAGAGAATCGTTTGAACTGGTGGGACGTGGTTTTCGGCAATGTGCCGCTGCTGCTCATCGCGCTGGCCGGGGTAGGACTGGGTTTGCGGCGGAACTGGTCCGAGACGCGAGAACGCCTGGGGTTAGGCCCGGTCTCCGGCGCGCAGCTTGCCGTGGCCGCCGGGGCGACCGTAGCCTTCTTGGCCCTGGACTACGGTGTGCTGTGGTTATGGGGGAGGCTGGCTCCCCACAGCCATGCTCAGTTCGCGGGGATAATCACCAACCTGTTCGCCAATCTGACCGCGCCAGGGGCAGCGTTGCTCGTCGCCCTGTCGGCCAGTATCACCGAGGAGGTGCTTTTCCGCGGCGCTTTGCAACCCCGCCTGGGTTTGTTGGTCACCGCTGTTTTGTTTACCGTGGGACATATCCAATACGGGTTCTCGCTGAGTCTCGTGGAGATGCTGGTCATCGGTTTAGCCCTGGGCGTGTTACGGCAGCGAACCAATACCACCACTTGTATTCTGGTGCATTTGGCTTACGATTTCTTGGACCTGGTGTTACTACCCCTGTATCCATACTGAACGTTACTACTCAGGCTAGCAGGCGCACTGTCCTCCCCAGGCTCGTAGCCCCCGTCCCGGGGGCGTCTCGGCTGAGAAAACCGCGCAAAAGACAGCATCTTGCCGCATGGAACGTCCCCGGGACGGGGACTTGGAGCA
>JACIWR010000023.1 GCA_014360845.1 Anaerolineae bacterium | reverse complement strand
TCGAAAGCTTGTTTCAACTCCCTAATCCTCGCCCACCCATGGCAACACCCCCAAGACCGGCGTTGCTCTCCACTCAGATATGTAGTATAATCCCTCAAACAGTTCCACAAGCGACCACCACGACACACAGTTTAACAAAGCAACGCATCACGGCCACAGGTCGGGCCCATGGTCCGACGCGGATGCGGCGGGGCATGGGCCCGCCTTTAAGGCTAACTGCACAGCTTGTACAATTTAACAAAGCAGCGCATTACGACCACAGGAGCGGGGAGAAGAGGTTATGCACAGCACACGCATTGAAGAACTACTTCAAATGTTCAACGAGAGAGCACCAATAGCGCGCTACTTCGGGATGAAGCTCTCATTCACCGCCGAAGGCAATGCCGTCATAGACCTGCCCTACAACCCTAATCTGGACCACGCCCTGGGCGGAGTCCACGGGGGTGTATATGCCACGCTGCTCGATAGTGCGGGTTGGTTCACCGTGGCCGCAGCCCATGACATATCCTGCTGGATCGCGACTTCGGAGTTGTCCATTCATCTACTCGCCCCTGCGGAACGTACCGCTCTCCGCGCCGTCGGAAGGCTCCTCAAACAAGGCAAACGTCTGGACATCGCGGAAATGGACCTGTACGACGAGCAAGGACGCCTGATCGGGCACGGCGTGGGGACCTTCGTCATCCTACCCAACGTACCTGCCACTCTTAAAATCGAGGCCGAACCTTGAACGCTTACCTGGGCGAAATCGTCGCCTTACTCACAGCTCTATTATGGTCGGTCACATCCCTGCTCTTCACCATCGCCAGCAAGCAGGTCGGTTCTGAACATGTTAATCGCATACGCCTGCTGATAGCGACTGCCGTCCTCTCCCTGGTCCACTTCCTCTGGCAAGGCACCTTGTTGCCCATTGATGCGGAACCCTCTCGCTGGGGATGGCTGGGGGTGTCTGCCATTTTGGGCCTGGTGGTGGGCGATGGATTGCTTTACTACGCATTCACGGCCATTGGGACCCGATTGGCGATGCTGTTGATGACCCTGTCACCAGTGATCGGCACCTTTCTGGCCTGGGTCTTCTTGCATGAGACGCTCAGTGCGATGAAAATCGGCGCCATTCTGCTCACCATGGGCAGCGTTGCCTGGGTTACCCTGGAGCGGGGTAACGCCAATCCCGCCCGGCACAGTCCCAGAGATTACCTCATCGGCGTGCTGTGCGGCATCGGCAGCGCCTTTGGCCAGGCGACCGGGCTCATTCTCTCCAAGCAGGGCATGAGCGGCGATTTTCCAGCTCTCTCGGCCAGCCTGATCCGACTGTTCGTCGCCATGATAACAATCTGGCTGTGGGCCCTGCTGCGCGGCCAGGCCCGAGTAACTGTTCAGAGCTTGCGCCATCGGCGCGCGGCAGGAGCTATTCTGGGAGGCTCTCTCGTGGGGCCGGTATCGGGCATGACGCTTTCCTTGTTAGCTGTCCAGTTGACCCATGTGGGCATTGCCTCCACATTGATGTCCCTGAGCCCGGTGCTCCTGCTACCCCTGGTGCACTGGATTTTCAAAGAGCCGATCAGCCTGCGAGCCATCATCGGCACGGTAGTAGCGATAGTCGGAGTGGCCATCATCTTCTGGGTGTGACAAAACATTCACCCTTATCTCGCGGAGTTGTACTCCGCGAGCGGGGGCTAGTCCCACAGTTGTACTGCGGGACAGCGAAAGAAAAGTCCCCAAGCCACCCTGCTTTGACTATTATGTCCTTTTGTGGTATGCTTTACACGTCCAACGGATTCCAGTGGCTATAAAGTTAGACTACCAAGGACCCGTTCCCATGCCGCGAGAGAAAATACTAGCCATTGATGACAGCGAAGCCATCCTGGCCCTGCTCCAAACAAGAGTACTCCCCAAAGCAGGTTACGAACCCCTCATCGCCCACAACGGTCAGGAGGGGCTCCTTTTGGCCCTGACCACCCAACCAGACCTCATCCTCTTGGATCTGGAATTGCCCGATTTAAGCGGGCTGGAAATCCTGCGCACCTGGAAAGCCAAGGGACTGCATGTGCCCGTGATCATGATGACCGGTCACGGGTCCGAGCAGATGGCGGTCGAGGCCCTGCGCCTGGGAGTGCGGGATTACATTGTCAAACCCTTCACCGCCGAGGAAATCCTCGACAGTATAAGCCGCGCACTGGCCGAGAGCAGGCTACGGCGCGAAAAAGAGACCCTCACCGCCGCGCTACAACAACGCGTTCAGCAGTTAAGCGTGCTCCACAGCGCCGGGAAAACCGTCGCCTCCGTCTTGGACCTGGACACCCTGTTATGCCAAATCGTGGAACTCGGCGTCTCTATCACAGGCGCGGACGAGGGTTACTTAGCCTTGCGCGAGGGTGAGAACGGCGAACTGTACATCCGGGCCGCCAAGAACCTGGGGCACAAAGACACGCGGCGCTTGCGCCTGAAAGCTCACGGCGAGACCTTTGAGCAGGTGCTCAAGACGGGTAAATCCCTCCGCATAGGCTTGAAGGACGAAGAAGGTCGAACGCGGACGGGTTACATGGCCCTGTCGCTGCTGCAAGTCCCCATCAAATTCAAAGAGCGCACCATCGGCGTGCTCTCGGTGAACAATCAAGTGCAGAGACGCGATTTCAGCGACGACGATGAGAAGATGCTCTCCGCCCTGGCCGACCAAGCAGCAGTAGCCATCGAGAACGCCCGTCTCTACGAAGCCCTCCGCCTCTCCGAGCAACGGTATCGCTCCGCCATTGAATCGTCACCGGAAGCCCTGGCCATCATCGGCAACGCTTATCGCTTCACCTTCGCCAATGCCGAGTTCGCCCGCCTCACCGGCTACCGTCGCGAAACCCTCGTCGGCATGGATTTTCGTCAATTGATTGCCCCAGAGCAAGTGCAGACCCTCCAGGACTACTACCTCCGTGGTCAACGTGGCGAAGAAGTTCCCCACCATCACTGTGTCACCATCGTGACGGCACAAGGCGAGCGCAAAGAACTGGAAATGCACACCTCGGTGTGCTGGGATGAAAACGGCCGGGCCAGCACCCACGTCTTCCTGCGAGAGCCCCACGTCCAGGACGTCTCCAGCGAAGTTCTCACCCTGCTCACAACTCTCCGCGATACCGATAATGGCATGTGCTTGCTGGACGCTCAGGGGCATGTGCAATGGGCTAACGCCGCTATGCTGGCCTTGAGCGGCTGCTCATCAGAAGACATGATCGGACGACCCCTCTCAGCAGTGCTGCCCATCAGCGGCGGGGAGCAAAACCTTCTCTCAGCGCTGGAGGCCGCCGCCCAGGGAACAAGTCACCCACTCACATTCCGCCCCCAAGGCGCTGAGCAAGAGACCCCCATTCAGTTCACCTGTCTCTCCTGTCGAGAGGGACAACAACGTTTCCTGGGTATAGTCTTCCCCAGACGCGAAGAGCATAACTGAACAGCAAGGAGAACACATCTACACATGGGCACCTCCAAGGTATTCCCACCCAGGCTCACAATGAAAGTCCGTTTCTGGGGCGTGCGCGGCGGAGTACCCGTGCCCGGTCCGGACACGGTGCGCGTGGGAGGTAACACCCCCTGTGTGGAGGTTCGCTCTCCAGAGGGCGACCTGATCATCCTCGATGCCGGCAGCGGCATACGTCCTCTGGGTCTAGCCCTGCAACACGAATTCCCCGAACGCCTGATTTGCTCCATCCTTATCAGCCACACCCATCTGGACCACATCCAGGGCTTCCCCTTCTTCGCCCCCGCCCGGCAGCGTCACAACCGCATTATCATCTTCGGCGAAAAGCGCTTTGATGAACGTCTGGAGGAGATACTGGCCGGGCAGATGCGTGCCGTCTATCTCCCCTTCGCCCTGGAGGACATGGACGCCGACATCCTGATCAAAGAGATGCGAAACGGCGAGACCCTCGTCATCGGCAACAACACCCTGGTTGACGTGCGCCGTCTGGAGCATCCAGGGGGGGTGTTCGGCTTTCGCATCACCAACCGGGACATGGTGCTGGCCTACGCCACCGACGTTGGCCACGGTCCCAGCGGCCTGGATCAGCGCGTGGTGGACCTGGCCCGCTCAGCCGACCTGTTGATCCACGATGCCCAGTTCTCCGTGGAACAAAAAGCCCAATACTGGGACTGGGGACACAGTTCCTGGGAGGACGCGGTACAGGTGGCCGTGGCTGCCGGGGTCAAAAAGCTGGCTCTGTTTCATCACGACATGCTGGCCAGCGATACCCAACTCGAGGAACTGGAAAAACAAGCTCAAGCTGTGTTTCCCGGAGCTTTCGTCGCCCGTGAGGGTCTGGAAATCGTTCTCCCTGAGCGTGCATAACCCCGAACACAGTGCATCACACCAGTCACCTGACAGTTTGAGAATGCCATGACGATCCGCTGCTCTACACGTGGAGCAGTAGTCATCCTGAGCGGAGTGAGTCCCGAAGCGGCAGCGAGGGGGTGCACGTAGTCGAATCATCCTGAGCGGAGTGAGTCCCGAAGCGGCAGCGGAGGGACGAACGTAGTCGAAGGATGACGAAAGAACGAGTCCCGCATCCTTCGACTTCGCTGCGCTCCGCTCAGGATGCCCCTTCGACTTCGCTGCGCTCCGCTCAGGATGCTTTTTCTTGACCATAGGGAATTGATTTCAGCCGGAGTCCGGCACGAAAAAGAGCTCCTGGACGAATCCAGGAGCTCTTACCACGCTTTGCGGACGCAACCCTCACCCGCCGACTTTAGCCCCGCAGTTGCTGCAGAATTTAGAGCCGGGGGGCAACTCCGCCCCACACTGCGAGCAGAACAGCTTACCCGCGGCCTCCAGCTTTGCCCCGCAGTTGTTGCAGAACTTAGAGCCGGCCGGCACCTGATTGCCACATTGTGGGCAGGCAATCGTGGCGGCAGCCGCAGCGCCACCCGCCGCAGCCTCCTGCCCGGAGGCCTGCTGCACCGTGTCCGCCATCATCTTCCCCATAGCCGCGCCTGCGCCCAGCCCCACGCCCATGCCGGCCATGCTGGTGCCACCGGCCTGAGCCGCATCGCGCATGGCGTCGGCTGCCTGCAACCGCGTGTAGGTCTGCAGGTCCAGAAGACCCATTCGCCGCAGCTCTTCCGCCGAAGACTCCGATGGGGTGATAGACTGCACGTAGAACGACTTCAGAGTGATACCCAGCGCCGCGAAGTCATCCTGAGCCTTGGCCTTGACCCCTGCGCCAATCTCCTCCACCAAACCCTGAATCTCGAAGGCAGACTTTTGGAGCTCGCCCACCATATCCCGGAACTTGGAGAGGATAATAGCTCGCAATCGTTTCTGGATGTCGCTGGTGCGGAAAATGCCCTGCGTGCCCACAAACTGGCTGACGAAGAGCTGAGGGTCGGTAATCTGCATACCGTAGGTCCCGAAAGCGCGCAGCAAAGACGCCCCTAACCCGATGCCCGGATGCAGCACGGGAATGGGATTATCTGTCCCCCAGCCCATTTCCGGGAATTCTCTGGTGTTTACAAAGTACACTTCTGCTTTGAAAGGAGTCTTGTTACCGAAGGCTTTGCCGACCAGGTCCACAAGCAAGGGAACGTTAGCCGTGGTGATGGTATGCCGCCCAGGACCGAACACGTCGAGGGCTTTACCATCCCGGAAAAAGACGGCCATCTGACTTTCGCGCACGATCACCTGAGAACCGATGCGAAAATCTCCAGAGCCACTCTCCGGTACACGACGAACCATCTCATTAGGTCCCTGATCCGGAACCTCGATCAAATCAAAAACTCGTGCCATGGAACTTACCTCCTGTTAATCCGGCCCGTCAGGCCTCCAAAATCACATCCTGTCGCCTGGAGAAGAGATCGTTGATGTCACGCACAACCGCGGTCAGATCGCCAATGGCCTCCGCCAGCCCCTCCTGCGCTGCCAGGGCCGAGGCGACACGCTCGATAGCTGCCTCCACGTTGCTGACCTGCTCTACCAGGGCGTTGTCAAATTCATATAAAGCATCCAGTTGCTCTTCTTTGACCTTCACCGCGTCGAAGAAGCCGGCATACCCGTAGCTGGCGGTACGGATACGATCAATGAGCGTCTGCAATTTAACGGCGGCGCTATCCATGTCGTCCAGCAAAGCAATCTGGCCCGAGCTGACCAGTTGTTTCTGCAACTCCAACAGATGTCGGCGTTGTTCGTCGAAAGCGCGCACCAGTTGCTCCCGCAAGAGCTTGTCGGCCTCCCGGCGGGTTTCTTTCTCCTTGTAACCGCTATAGCCAGGGATCTTGGCCACCAGACTTTCCAAGCCCCCCATGGCTTCGGTAACTTTCTGCCGCAGGTCCATAAGTTAGCCTCCTTCTTTTTAGGCACATACACTTCGGTTCAGTATAATCTATTATAACCGATTTTCTGGTAAAAGGGAAGCACATCATTTATCGAGGGTGCGCTTCAGCTTGGGGACAGGTTTGTCCCGTAGCGGCGGCCCGCCGCCGTGCCCTGAGCGCGGAGACGAAGGGTGGCCGCATCAGTAGGGCGGGTTGGGCTCGGCTGAGCCGGGCAATCAGGTGAGCTACAGGGACTCTCCCATGTAACGATTCTGCTCTATCAGACTGAGGCAGAGAGCCCTACCCGCCGCCTCGGAGTTCCGCCAAGCCTTTGCCCGGCGAAGCTGTCACCGGCCCCTCACGCAGTGAGGGGCTTGCGGAAAGAAGCCCATAGGGCGCAGCGGCGCTGCGTCCCTACAAGGTGCAAAATCGCCCCAAAACTGACGCACACCCATTTACCGATTTACCGGGCGCCATCACCAGGTGAGCCGTAGGGCAGACTTTCCAGCCCGTCCGCGCAATCCAAGGCAGCGGATAGAGCCCTGGTAAGTGATGTCGGCACAAACCCCGACACTGCCCTCAGTTTACAACCTTTGGCCCCAACGCACATGATTTCCCCCCGACACCTCTTCGACTCTCACCTGACAGACCATCCAGGAAATGCGACGCTGCCCTCGCGAGCCTTAGCAGCGCGAGGGCAGCGTGTGAGTTGATAGAGACGAATTGGAAAAAGTCTAGCGCGGGAAGATCCACCACTGATGGTGCACAGCGCAGGTCACGGTGTCGTGGCCTGTCAACTTACCACCGTCGCGCAATGGCCAGCGGAACTCCAGGGTCACCTTGGGCGGTTCCGTCCCCGCTCCAACACCCGGCAACTCTGCCGTGCCTACGATACCAAACTCCGCCTTCCGGTCAGAGTGACCCGGTTTCCAGTAGATAACCATCCAGCCCACATCCAGACTACCGTCCGGTCCTCCCCTGCGAATAGCGAACCACAGCTTACCACACTTGCGGAAAACCACCTCCTCGCTCGCCGTCTTACCGCCGATCTTCATCGCCACTACCATTTCATCCTGCAAATCGTCCCGGCTATAGCCAGAGGGTAGCTTCAGCTTGCCACTGGTCACAAAGAAGTTCCGCCCGCCCCACCCCATCCAGCGGATGAACATGGAACGCACATCCAACGACAACGGTGGGTGGGAGACGACGATCTCAGCGCTGGCCGTATCGCTGCCCCAGGGATTGGTGGCCGTGAGGCGTACCCGGTAAGTGCCCGCTTTCATGTACACGTGCTGCGGATTGGTCACTGTGCTACTACCCCCATCGCCAAAATCCCATTCATAAGACAGCGGCTCTGTGCCCCTGCTCTCGTTGGTGAACTTGACCTTCTGACCAACCCACGGCGATTTGGGGCTATAGCTGAAAGCGGCCTCCGGTGCCCGCCCTACGTGTATCACCACGCTGGCCTGATCGCTGCCCCAGGCATTGGTCACGGTGAGAGTCACGGTGTAATCGCCCTCGGCGGCGTAAGCGTGGACCGGATTCGCATCGGTGCTGGTCGCGCCGTCATCGAAGTCCCACAGGACAGTGAGGGGTTCTGTACCCGTGCTCTGGTTGGTGAAGACCACTTCCTCACCGACCTGGGCGTAGATAGGTTCAGCGGTGAAGGCGGCCATGGCCGGAGCCAGGCGGAACCAGGTTAGCACCGGATCGTGGTCCGAGGACTTACGCAGGGTGTCGTCTTCCACTTCGGGCACGGGGAAGTCGGCGTTGATGTGGAAGGGCATCACGCCCTGGAACTCCATCTCCAGGTCGGCACTGATGAGTACGTGGTCCAGCACCTCTGACTCGCCAGTGTAGATATAGGTGTAGCGGGATGGCTTCTCTACATCGAGCAGCACGTCGCGCAGGCCAGCGCCGGTCAGCACAGCCAGCGGCTCGGAGTCGAGGAAGTCGTTCAGGTCGCCCAGGACGATGACGTCGGCCTGGGGATCGGCAGCCAGTACTTCGTCCACCAGATTGGCCACCCATTGCGCCTGCTCGATGCGCCGTGGCAGGGTCACCTGCTGCTCCGGCGTGTCCTGGCTCTTGGACTTGAAGTGGTTGACAATGACGGTGAGCGGGAAGCCGTCCACGGTGAGATTCGCCACCAACGGCGGACGGGAGAAGAGCATGTTCTGCCCCTCCGGACAATCGCCCTGCCCAGGTCCGAAGCCGTCCTCGAGAGTCGTGCACGCCTGACGCGCCTCTGCGCTGAGTACCGTCACCCGGTCGCTGCGAGTGAGCAGCCCCACGTCAATGCCGCGCGCGTCGGGGCCGTCCACCAGAGTGACCTGGTAGCTGACAACAGTTCTGGCCGCCAGGTCTGCCAACACGGCAGCGTTCTCAGCTTCCTGCACAGCCAGGATGGTCGGCGCGCCCAGGGCGTTGATAGCCGCCGCCAGCTTGGTCAGTTTGAGCTCGTATTCCTCCGGGGTCAGCACCGGGTCATCTTTCTCCGGCTCGTCCACGGTATCGAACAGGTTCTCCAGGTTGAAAGTGACCACCGAGAACTCGTCCGCGGCCAAATCCGGCGGGGCGGGGACGCCCGGGTCGGGAGCGGCGGTGATGGTTAGCGCGTCTCGCTGCTGCACCTTGTAGTTGTCGAAAGTGTAATCCAGCGGGCCGATGAGGCCCTCCACGCTGTCGCCCACTTTCACGTAATAGCGCAGGCCGCCCTCGTCGTCCACCATGATACGTTCGCCGGTGCCCGCCGGGTCGTCCTGGAACACGCGCTCGATACCCAGGTCGGCGCGGACGACGACGAACTCGCCGTACTGGTTGGTGGGACCGACGACAACACACTGCGGCGCGGAGACCAGCATCCCCTCCAGAGCCTCGTAATAGGCCAGGGCCTCCATGTTGTCGAAGGGCGGGTTCAGCTCCACCGGCACGGGCAAGGGGTTGTCGGACGAGTCCACGGTCACGGTCTGGAGCACGATTTGCGTATTGCTGTAGTACTCGTCCACCGTACCGATGACGGTCACTGCATCGCCCAGGGCCACATCCACGGAGTTACTCCCCTCGTAGACGAAGATGCCATCCGAGGTGAGCGAGTTGCCGTCACCAGCCACATCCTGGATGAAGAAGCCGTTTTTGCCCGTATCCTGGAAGTCAGCGATGACCACGCCAGCGGTGGTCACCTGCTGGCCGTCGTAGGGCGAGATGAAGCCGTCGCCCTGTATTTCGTAGATGGGCACGAAGGGCGGGCCGATGGGCGGCACGGGCGGGCTGGCCAGGTTCTGCGGGTTGGGCGGGGAGATGACCTGAAAGTCAACGCTGTTGTTGTTGGTGTCCTGTCCGTTGCCCTCATCGCCGCCGGGTTTGCGCTCGATGCTCTCGCCGGAAGCGGGCGCAGTTGCAGGGGAGGTTTCGACGAAGGAAGTGCTGATAGTGCCCCACCCCACCGAGTCTATGACCGACCCGTCAGCAACCCGCACGATGGCCAATGCGCCGTTATCAGCGAGACCAGCGCTGTAGGTCGCATCGCCGGGCACAGTTCCAGAGTAACCAGTACTGTTCACCAGTAAGTAGTGGCAATGAGGCGGGATGATTGTCGGGGAAATCCACGTGTAACGACTATTGATAGTTCCAGTAGTGGCTTGGTAATCAATGCGATAACCGTTCAGGTCAAAGTCATCGGTGGCAGAGGGGTTGTACAGCTCGATGAACTCGTCACTGGCCCCGTTGGGTCCACGCACCTGCACCTCGCTGATCAGCACCGGGGCGGGGAATATCTCCACCAGGTCAGACTGGATACGCGGCATGACCCGGTAGTGAGTATCCCGCTGAGAGCCAATGCCCGTAAAGCGGTAGTTATCCCCTACAGCGATGGCAGAAGTGTCCAAACCAGCATTGCCGTCAATGTAGACGTCGGTGGTCGCCACGCCGTCCGAGAGGGTGAGCAACACGTTGCCGTAATCTAAGTCCTGTCGGGCGGTCACCTGGCCCTGTACCGTGATGAGCAAACCTTCTGTGTCCTCACCCACATCGGCGATAGCCACCGCCTGCGGGGCCGGTACATCTTCGGGCTCACCGTCGGTGATGAGCCAATCCTCCGTCGCGGCGGGGACTAGCTGGAATTCGCCGCGGTACTCTTGCAGTTCCGCGGTGATGCGCACCACATCCCCCAGGGTTACAGTGGGTAACGCACCTACCGAGCCCGGCACGTACACCTGGATACCCGCGGTGGCGTCCTGGATGTAGAACTTGGTGTTGCCGCTACCGGCGTAGTAAATGCCCGTCGGGGCAGTGGCGATGCCCTCCACCGTGACCACCGAGCCCAGCTCACGGGTTTTGGCCTCGGCGATAGTGATAATCTCAGGGCCGACTTCCATCTCCGTGGTGAAGCTCCAGGTATAATCCGCGCCCAGAGGATTGCCCGCCAAGTCGGTCACCGAGGCCGACACGCTGGCCGTGTAAAGCGTTCCCGGCGTCAGGTCCGCAGCGGGGGTGAAGGTAGCAACAGCGTCCTCACAAACCACCGTTCCGTCCACCCGCCCTTCCGGACCGGTCAGGGTGAAGGTATCGGCAGTGAAGGTGGCTGCGGCCATAGCTTCGTCGAAAATGGCCTCCACCACCGAGTCCAGCGGCACATCCGTCGCATCGGCTGCGGGCCTGGTGAAAACCACCTGGGGAGAAATGGTGTCGGGACCGAAGTTGGCCTGTCCCGGTGTGCCCAGGTCGCCGAGGCCGTAGGGCCGGGTGGACTCCTCCCAGTTCGCGCCGTCGCTGTTGTCCAGCTCCGGGTCCAACAAGGCCATCGAAGCGCCGGTGGGATCGGGGAAGTTAGGACCACCATCGTACTCGACCCGGTCCACCTCCTGTCCCGATGTATCTAACAAGACCACTTCGTCGCCGCCATTGGCCAGGTTGAAATCGCTGTAGACGTAATCAGCCAGCAAGCCGCCATTGGTCGCCGGATCGCCATTGCGGGCCAACACCAGGTAGCCGCCGGCAGGGATAAGCAGTGGTCCGCCGTTGTTGATGACGTGGGAATCAGTGTCATTGTCGCGGATGGTCCAGCCGTTGATGTCCACAGCCACGTCGTCGGCGTTGTACAGTTCAAACCACTCGCCAACATCATCGGCCACCTTAGCCGGATTCTGCATGATCTCGTTAATTACGATTTTGGGAAGTGGCGGTGGTGGAGCTGTCGCCGTGGTGAAGCTCCAGGTGTAAGGTGCAGCCATGCGGTTGCCCGCCAGGTCCATCACCGAGTCATCCACGCGGGCAGTGTAGGTCGTGTCTTCGGAGAGTGGGTCCGTGGGGTCAAAGGTGAGGGTATTGTTACTCGCATCGTAGGAGAAAGCACCGGGCACCGGTGTCCCGTCTGCGGTCAGGGTGAACACGTCAGCCGTCACCGTGGTCTCGTCCATCGCCTCGCTGAAAGTGGCGGTAACATTGGCATTGACATCCACGCCCGTGTCCCCCTCAGCCGGGCTGGTGCTGCTCACCGTGGGCGGGTCGGTATCAGCATTGTTGGGCTCGCCGGGCGTGCCCCGGTCACCAGCGCTGCCCGACCAGACGGTGTGCGCCCGTCGCCAGTTGGCGCCCACGTTGTTGTCCAGGGAAGGATCAATGAGCTGGATGGAAGCCCCTGGCGAGATCAGAAAATCGGTAGTGTTGTAACTCACGGAATCGGCTACCTGCCCATCGCCGTACTCCAGCGAAAGGGTACCAGCAGCGTTATCCAGGGTGATGCCAGAGTACACATAATCCACCGCAACGCCGCCGTTGGTAGCCGAGTCGCCGTTGTTACCCAGCACCACATAACCGCCCACCGGGATCACGAGCGACGCACCAATGGTATGCAGCCCTGCATCGCTGCGGATTCTCCAGCCTTGGATGTCAATGTCCTCGCCCCCAGCGTTGTACAGTTCAAACCACTCGCCGACGCCATCATCCACAGCGGCAGGGTCAATCATGATTTCGTTGATCACGACGCGGGGGCCCTGTGCGACCGTGCGCACCTGACCGGGAGCGGGCGTGGCCTGATCCACAAAATCACCAGCGGAGTCCGTATCTGCATTGGCCGGGTAGCGTTCAAGGGAGTGGCCCTCAACCACATCGGGGGCCGGAGGGTCGAAAGCAAAGGTTGAGCTCCCCCATGACAGCGCATCAACCACATTGTCGCTGCCATCCAGAATAAGCACCTCATCACTGGTATTGCTCAGTTCGATGGATCCAGACGCCCAAGTGGTATAACGCACCATATTCGGGATATTGGTATCAGATTCCACAAGCTCAAAGTTGGGATTGAAGCCATAGACTGCATAGAAAGCAGTAGCCCTGTTGGCAATAACAATAACCTGACCAGCTCCAATAGTGGTCTCGGCGGGGAATTGGTACATACCTTCTCCGCCACCTTGTGTCTCTTCATCACCTACTTTGTAGTCGCTGAGATCAACGGGCGAGGCGGAGAGATTATATATCTCAATCCACTCCTCGTCTGGCTCCGTACCCGTGGTGTCGTAAAGCACTTCGCTGATCACGATAGTGCTCGACGCGGCCGCCACGGGCATTGGAGTAGCCAGACGGATCACAGGCAACACAAAAGAGGCAAGCAGTGCACCCACTGTAATGCAGGTCCACAGTTTGCCCCTCACCCGATGAAACAAAGATATAGGCATTCTACTCCCCCCTTTTGCGATCACGTATCGCCATAATGAAAATTCCGAACGTGCTCGCACCCCCCGATCGGGCGGAGGTCACTCCCCCCCTCTGCCCGTGCGTTGGGCACTGCTGATAAAACCGTTGCTCGGCCCGTCCCTGAACGCCGCAAAGAGCGGAAATAACTTGGAACAGCCCTGCAATTACTCAAATTATACCATAGAAATGAGAAAACAAAAGTTAGAAATTGCTTAAAATGCAAACCAGACATCACCAGTTGTTGCTCTTTAGTAACTTCCGTGATGGTCAACGGTACTTTGAACAGAACCGACCACCGATTGGCAAAAGCCCCAGACCATAGGGCGGGTTGGGCGCGGTGGAGGACGCACCGCCGTGAAACAGACAGTGCTGGATGTGGGAACCTACCCGCCATCTCGGTCGGCAGGTGGAGCAGGCTTTCCAGCCTGCGCGGACAGGCTGAATGGACTTTCAGAAAATAATCGTGGTATCGCATCCGGCCTCGGCGTAGCGGCGGGCGGCCCTTCGTCGGGCTCAGGACAAGCCCTGCCCGCCGTAGGCCGACACCCTTCGTCTCCGCTCAGGGCGCAGCCCTTCGTCTCCGCTCAGGGCGCAGCCCTTCGTCTCCGCTCAGGGCGCAGCCCTTCGATTTCACTCAGGGCGCGGCAGCGGTCGGCCGCTACGGTGAACGATCTGCCCCAAAACTAACGCACACCCCCAAAAACCACCCGGCTACCCAAACTGCGACGAATGTGGTAGAATAAGATTCACAACGCAGCCCCGAGACGACCACACCCGAATCCACGCAATACCTCAGGAGGTAGTGCCATGAAAGATCACCGTATTGTACGCGCTTTAGAAGCCACTACCGTCGCTCTCTTCATCCTCCAGGCCATCCGTGTACTATTCTCCGCTTTGTTCGGCATCATCTACGAGGCGGTATTCGAGGGACCTTTCGGGGTCAGCACAGCGATCACCGCTGTAGCTTTGCTTCTCGCCTTCCTCACCCCCCTGCTCGCCCCTCGCGAAACCCGTCGCTTGCGCTGGACGCTATTGGGCACGGCCTGCATCATCGCTTTGGCCCGCATCCCGATGACCCCCAATGATCCCACCATCCGCCTGTGGAGCAGCCTGATCATCGTTGCCGGAGGAGGGCTCTACCTCGCGTCCTTGCTACGCGAAAGCCCAACCCTTCTCGTCCCGGCCATGATCGCCGCCCTGGCCACCGAGCAACTCTTCCGCGCCGCGGGGCAGACCTTCGACGTGACCCTGCGCGGTCACTGGTGGCCGCTGTTAGCCGTGCTCTGGCTGGCGCTAACCGTGATCGCGGCCAAGACCTGCTCCCTGGCCTTTTTGCTGGAGGACGAGCAAACCTCACGACCCCCTGGGCGCTTAGACTGGCTCGGCGGGCTGGCTCTGGGGGCTTTCCTCTTTCTGCAAACCTCGCTCCTCAGCTTCCCCAATGCCCTGGCCCGCTGGAGCGGGAGCAGTTACAGCGTCCTCACCCCTGCCTTATTGCTGGTCACCCTTCTGCCCTTGCTGCCCCTGGTGCGCGATGGACTGGAGCGCCTGCGCGCCAGCCTAAACATCGGCGGGAAAGCGTGGGGCGGGGCGCTGCTGGTGCTGAGTCTGGTGGGCTTGGCGGCGGGCTACCTGCTGACAGGCTGGATAGCCGCCGGGGGATTGCTGCTGGCCCAGTTGGCCGTGCTCCTCAGCCTGCGCTATTTCGTAGAGGATCATCCTCTAACCCGACCTGAACGCATCCACATCTGGTTGACGGTGGGCCTGCTTTTCTTCCTGGTGATAAATTTCGCCTACGCTTTCGCCTTCACCTACGCCTACACGCTGCCCTTCTTCCGGGGCACAGGACTGCCCATCGTGCTCATCGCTGCTTTGCTGACCACATTGCCCGCCCTGCTTCGCGCCGGAGCCCCCCAACTACCCCCTGCCCCACCTCGCCCTCGACCCACTCCCCTCCTGCCGTGGGGCAGGCTCTGGAATGCAACACAATTCGGCGGCCTGGCGATTTTGGTCGCCCTGGCCGCCGTCTTTGCCCGACCGCCCGCCGAGCACCTGCGCATGCCCGCCGACACCATCCGCGTGGGCACGTATAACATCCATTACGGCTACGACACCTTCTGGCATCTCAATCTGGAGGAAATGGCGCGGACTATTGAGGAAAGTGAGGCGGACATCGTCGCTCTGCAAGAGGTAGATACCTGCCGGATCACCAGCTACGGCGTGGACAACGCCCTGTGGCTGGCGCGCCGGCTGGGGATGCAGGTGGTATATCAGCCCACGGTGGAACACCTCACCGGCGTGGCGCTGCTCACCCGCATTCCTGTTGAGAAGAGCGGCGGCTGGCTGCTGACCAGTCACGAGGAACAAACGGGGATGGCCTGGGCGCAGGTGAACACGGCCAGCGGCCCGCTCAATGCTTATGGGCTGTGGCTGGGGCTCTCAGAGGAGGAGCGAGCGCGACAGATAGAGGACGCACTCACCAAACTGGACCTGAGCAGCGGGACGCCACTGGTTCTGGGCGGCGACTTCAACTCCACGCCCGACTCGCCCACGCACCGGCGACTGACGGACGCCGGGTTAATTGACCCGTTCGCCGCTCTCGACCGCGAACCGGCCCCCAGTTCACCAGCCATCAATCCCACGGAACACATTGATTTCGTCTGGGTCCACGGGCTGGAGCCGGTAGACGCGCGAGTACTCCCATCCCTGGCCTCCGACCACCGCATGGTTATCATCGAGGCGCGATTGCCCCATTAGCATGGGGACATGCCCCCGCCGACCTCCCCTGCCAGAGGATGCAGTAGACCAACGAACACAAGCCCCTCGCTGTGCGAGGGGCTTGTCGGTAATGCCTGGGCCGTTCCTGCTCCCTACCCCTTGATCCCACTGGTGGCCACACTTTGCACGAACCACTTCTGGAACAGCAAGAAGACAATGAGCACGGGAACGGTAATCATAGAGGCAAAAGCGAAAATATCACCCCAAACCTTCGGGTCCTGACTGAAGAACTGTTGAATGGCCACGGGTAAAGGCCGATACTCGAAGCCGCGCGTCACCATCAAGGGCCACAGGAACTTGCCCCAGTTGGCCAGGAATTGCAAAATGGCCACCGTAGCGAAAACAGGTCGCGAAAGGGGGAGGATAATATTCCAGTAGATGCGAAACAGACTGGCCCCATCCACCAGCGCGGCCTCGTCTAAGTCCCTGGGCAGGCCAACAAAAAACTGGTAGAACAGGAAGATCGAAAAAGGATCAGCAATAAAGGGTATTATCTGCACATGATAGCTATCCAGCCAACCAAAACGGTTCACCATCAACAGGAGCGGGACGGCCACTGCCTCGAAGGGGATAATGATCAAAGCGATGATCAAAGTCAAGATGAGCTGCCGTCCCCGGAAGCGTAGCCTGGCCAGGGCATAGGCGATCATGCTGTTGACTATCAGACCGCCGACGACCGTGCTCCCCACCACGAACACCGAGTTGAACATAAACCGTGCAAAAGGCATCTGCGCAAACACATCGCGATAGTTGCGAAGCCCCAGCTCCCCATAGGGGATGAAAGCGGTCAATTTACTCATGTCCCGGATGATCTGCGACTCATTGGCCTTGAGAGAGGCAACGAGCATAAAAACGATGGGGAAGAGGAAGAAAGCGGCCAGCAAAATCATCACCAGATAAGTGACCGCCAGGCGCACGCCTTTCCGTACCCGGTACCCCAGGCTGTAAGAAGTTGTTCTGGTCACCGCAGTAGTACTCATCATCTCACCGCCCTTTCTTCGCGCAGGAAGACCCGTTGCACCAGAGAGACACCCAGCACAATCAAGAAAAACAAGACGGCAATAGCCGAGGCGTATCCCACTCGCCCCTGCTTGAACCCCTCTTTATAAACCAGGATCATGGTAGTCATCGTGGCCTCCTGGGGACCGCCTCGGGTCATGACCCATACCTGATCAAACAGCTTGAAGGCCAAAATGGTAGTGGCAATGACGACAAAAATGGTCGTGTTGCGCAACTGAGGCAAGGTGATATTCCAAAACTGCTGCCAACGGTTGGCCCCATCCACCTGTGCCGCCTCATACAACTCACCGGGGATGTCCTGTAGACCGGCCAGGTAGATAACCATCTGGAAGCCCACCCCTTGCCAGATGGACAACAGCATGATGGCCGGAAAAGCTAGCCGGGTATTGGTCAGCCAATCATAAGGCCCCAGACGGCCAAAGGAGATTGCCTGGATGAAAGCGTTGATCAGGCCCTCGCCGGGATTGTACAAAAACGTCCAGATGATAGCCACGACCACCATCGTGGTCACCACGGGGCTGAAGTAGACAGTGCGAAACACGTTAGTGAAACGCAGCTTCTGGTTGACCAGAATGGCCAACAGCAGGGCAAAAGACGTTTGCAAGGGAACGACAACAAGCGCGAATAGAAAGTTATTGAACAAAGCCCGGTGAAAAGTCGCATCACGAAACAGGCGCGCGAAGTTGCGCAGCTCCACAAACTGGGTCGGCAGATTGGGGTTGGGAATGAGCCGCTGATCGGTGAAAGCCAGGCCAAAAGCCATGAGGAAAGGGATCAGCAGAAACACGATCAACAAGATGAGGGCCGGGGCCGAGAAAAGCCAGGCCATGAGCACCTCGTTGCGTCGCTGGCCGATGAGGCCCTTCTTGACCACCGGCATCGTCGCCGTCTGAGTCGCCATCTGAATCCTCCCACGGGGATGGCCGGGGGACACAAGGTCCCCCAGCCATCTTCTGGTCTACAGAATCTACTTGATCGGGTATCCCTGATTGTCTGCGATGTCCTGGTCTATCTTCTCCACCGCTTTGTCCAGCTCGGTCTGTACATCAGCCCCGGTGACGATGTTCTGCACCGCCTCGGCAAAAGCCTCGGTGATGGTCGGATAAGCGGGGGTGATGGGTCGAGGCACGGCCACGCCGCCCTCCAACTGCTGCACGAAGATGTTCAGCGGACCACCCTCGCCGTAAAGGTCCGATTTGGCCAGGGCCGACTTGCGGGCCGGAACAGCGCCGTTGGCGTTGGTCATGCGCAGGATCTGGTCCGGGTCAATCAGGTACTCCAGGAACTTCCAAGCCGCTTCCGGATGCTTCGACTGAGTGGTGATGCCCCAGTTCCAGGAACCCATCCCCGTCACGGCCTTGTCGCCGAACTTGGGCATGGGAATGAGCACCAGATCATCACCTAAACCTTCGTGGTGCGGAGTCCACATCCAGTGCCCCACCCAGGACAGCGCGGTGATCTTGCGCCCGTAGAAGTCATCGTCGCCCGCCGGCTTAACGTTGGCGTAGTCATCTTCAAACAGGCTCTGGAACCAGGTCATCGCCTCGACGGCCTCAGGCCCGTTGAGCACCCCATCGGCCGACATGTAGTCGCTGCGATCAATCAGATCGCCTCCCCAGCTCTGGATGATGGGGGAGAAGCCGTAGGTGTACCACTCGCCCTGACCGTAGTTCATCTTGAAGTCAATGGCGTACTCCACCTCGTCCAGGGCCTGCAGCTTCTGTAAGGCATCGTTGAACTCGGCGAGATCCCAAGCGTCCTCGATGCCGTTGGGGATACGCACGCCGGCCTTCTCCAGGTAAGCCTTGTTGCCCCAGATGGCCAGACCAGAGTCAAAGGTGCCCAGGGAGTAGAGCTTGCCCCCGTAGGTGCCCTGAGCGATGATGGAAGGCAGGAAATCGGCCTTCAGTTCGTCAGAGACGTAGGGATCAAGGGGCGTGAGATAGCCAGCCCAGGCGTAATTATACAGGAAGGGGCCGTCGAAGTCCAGCAGGTCGGGCAGATCGCCGGCCAGGGCAGCCGCGCTCACCTGCTCGTTGTAAGAACCCTCAGGCAAGCGGATGGCCTCCACCTCCACCTCATCCTGCATGGCATTGAAGTCCGCCACCTGCGCATCCAGCACTTCCCGCTCCTCACCCTTGCCGGAGTGGAACCACACTTTGATCTTCACCTTTTCCGGCTTAGGTGGTTCGGTGGCGGGGACCTGCGTCGTCGGAGAGGGACAGGCGGCCAAAACCAAGGCCGCGATGACCAGTAAACTAATCACACGTAAGCTTTTCACTTCCTTTTCCTCCTTCAGGCTTGTGAACACGGGACCCATCGCTGCGTCCCACTACGGAAAACCAGGCTGATACCCATCAGCCACAAAACAGACGCTTGCTTGTCATCACCTCCTCCCTCATCACCTACGCCATCAAAGGCGAGCTGAAATCGCGGGTCTAGTCAGCAGTAGTCATCCTGAGCGGAGTGCGCCCCTGAGCGGCTGCGAGGGGCGCACGCAGTCGAAGGATGACGAAAGAACGAGTCCCGCATCCTTCGACTCCGCTACGCTCCGCTCAAGACGCTTTCCCTTGACCATGAGGCCGCTCCCTCGTACCCGGCGCAGCGACACTCGGTCAAAACTGTCGGGTAGCTAGATCGCGGGTCACGAATGCACTGTGTCGGTTATAGCAGCGATCCTGCGATAAATGTCATCCTTGTCAACAGCACCAGCCAGAGGGCCCACCGTTCCCACTTTCATCTCAGCCACCTCCCGGCCAAAAAGAACCGCTTCATACAGCGAACAACCGTCCAGTACAGCCACCAGGAATCCGGCCCAGAAAGCATCGCCAGCGCCGGTGGCATCGGCCACCGGCACGTCCCGCGATTTGACGCAGAGGTGCTGCCCCTCCTCGTAGATGGAAATGCCCTGGGGCCCCTGAGTCAAAACGACGGTGTTCACACCCCAGTCGTGAAAGAGCTGCGCGCAATCGGCCAGCGGGAGCTCCGCACCAAACAAGCGCGCGCAGTCATCCCGCGATGGCTTGACAACATCCACGTACCGGCAAGCCTCGGTCAGCACCTCCCTGGGCGGGCGACTGAAGTCCCACAAACTGGGATGGTAGTTGGGATCAAGAGAGACCAGGCAACCCCGCGCCCGCGCCCGGCGTAACGCATCCAAGACGGTGGTCCGGCTGGGCTCTTGCGACAGAGCGAAGGCCGAGGTATGCACCACCTTAGCCCGCTCGATAGCCTGCGGCGGCACATCGTGGGGCAAAAGCCGGGTATCGCTGCCCCGATAAATCACGAAATCGGCGGTGGTAGTGCTACAGGTGATGAAAGCCAGCGTGGTGTGCGTGGTGGGGTCTTTCTTCACAAACGAGGAGAGGACCCCTTGCCGGGCTATCTCGCGGACCACAAAATGCCCAAAAGGATCGTCCCCCACACAAGCCACCACTGCCGCCCGCCCCCCCAGACGAGCC
>JACIWR010000229.1 GCA_014360845.1 Anaerolineae bacterium | reverse complement strand
CGATGCTCAACACCCGGTCGTGGAACAGGGAAGCGGCCAGGGCGGCATCGGCTTTGCCCTGGGTGAGAACCTGGGCGAAGTGCTCCAGGCTCCCGGCTCCCCCGCTGGCGATGACCGGCACGGGCACTGCCTCAGCCACGGTGCGGGTCAGCGCCAGATCATACCCCGCCAGAGTGCCGTCGGCGTCCATGCTGGTCAGCAGCACCTCGCCGGCCCCCATCTCGACCGCCCGCACCGCCCATTCCACCGCGTCCAGACCCGTCGGTGTGCGTCCGCCGTTGACGTAGACCTGCCAGTGAGACGGGTCCTCGGCACCCCGGCGGGCGTCAATGGCGATGATGACGCACTGGCTGCCGAAGCGCTCCGCCGCCTCGCTGAGCAAGCTGGGGTTGCGCACGGCAGCGGTGTTGATGCTCACCTTATCGGCACCGGCCAACAACAGGGTGCGCACATCCTCGACGGTGCGCACTCCCCCGCCGACGGTGAAGGGCATGAAGACCTCGACGGCCACCTGGCGCACCATCTCCACCGTCGTAGCCCGCCCCTCCGGCGTGGCCGAGATGTCGAGGAAAACCAGTTCGTCGGCCCCTTCGGCGTTATAGAGGCGAGCGTTTTCCACCGGATCGCCCGCGTCGCGCAGGTTTACGAAATGGACGCCTTTGACCACGCGCCCGTCCTTAACGTCCAGGCAAGGAATGATGCGTTTGGCCAGCACGGGTCTCACCTCCTGCTTAGACGATGCGGGCCAGGATCTCAGCGGCGTCTCGCACCAGGCGGGGACAGAGGGTTTCGAAAAGACCGTGTTCGCTGGCTGCCGCTCTCTCCGCAGGAATGTTGAGGTCGTAGCCCAGCAGTTCTTTGCAGATGGTAGAGCCATGACGCGCTTCAAACTGCCCTATAAATTCCCTGGCGAGTTGATAGCATCTCTCTTTGGCCTCTTTGTCCTCGGCCCTCGTCTTGCCAAACTTCAGCCCGATGACCATCAGCGCGCCCGTCACCGCCCCGCACGTCCGGCCCAGACGGGCCATCCCGCCGCCAAAGGCCCCGGCCACCCGCAGAGCCGTTTCCCGCTCCAACCCGAACTGGGGAGCGTAAGTCGAAAACACCGCCTGCGCGCAACTGAAACCCGCATCGAAGCAAGAGACCGCCTGTTCAATTTGATCCATGTTGTGCACCTCCCAGTTTCTCTTAGCCGCGCTTTCAATAGCGCGGGCCAGCGCTGCGGCATAAATGCCGCGTTACAATCCTACGCGCAATGCATCTTTCAATGCCAACGTTCCTTCGTAGAGCGCCCGCCCGATGATAACGCCACTCAACCCGGCTTCGTAGGCCCGCAGTACATCCTCCAGGCTGGCCACGCCGCCGGAGGCGATGACGTGCAAGCCTGTTGCCCGGGCCAATTGGACTGTGGTCTCCAGATTGAGCCCGCTGCCCATCCCGTCGCGGGCAACGTCGGTAAAAATGAGCCAACGCAGGCCCCTGGCGGCCCATTGCCCGGCCAACTCGACCGCTGTCATCGTCGTGGCCTCCTGCCAGCCGTGGATGCGTACCAGGCCCTCGCGGGCGTCAATGCCCACGGCGACCCGCTCCGCTCCGAAACGGGCCAGCGCTGCTTCCACCAGGGCAGGGTCTCGCACCGCTGCCGTGCCAATCACCACCCGACTCACCCCCAGGTCCAGTGCCTGCTGGATGGATGCCAGGTCGCGCAACCCGCCGCCGAATTGGACCCGCAGCCCGGTGGTGAGAAGGCGGGCCAGGGCGGCCTGGTTCTCCTGGCCGCTCTCCCCGAAAGCGCCATCCAGGTTGACGACATGGAGCCAGCCCGCGCCCGCCTCCTGCCATCGGCGGGCCACGCGCAACGGATCGGCAGCGTATCTCGTCTCCTGAGCCGGGTCGCCCTGCCGCAGCCGCACCACCTGTCCTCGCCGGAGGTCTATGGCCGGGTATACATGCCAAGTCCCGTTCATTTTACTCGCTCCACAAAGTTGCGCAATATGTGTAACCCCACCTCCTGGCTCTTCTCCGGATGGAACTGGACGCCGTAGACATTCCCGCGTCCCACGACGGCAGCGAAAGGCCCGCCGTAATCGGTGATGGCCAGGACGTGCTCCGGTTGCGCCTGGCAGTAGTAGGCGTGGTTGAAGTAGGCCCAAGCGGCGGACGGCAGGCCGTCAAACAGGGGTGAGGACCTGACGGGCTCGATCTGGTTCCAGCCGGTGTGAGGGATTTTGAGGCGGGAAGGAGGGGGGAAAGAAAAGCGGATCACCCGTCCCGGCAGGAGACCGAGCCCGGTGTGGTGTCCCATTTCCTCGCCTTCCTCGAAGAGCACCTGCATGCCGACGCAGATGCCCAGCAGTGGCTTGCCCTGCTCGACCACCCGGCCCAATGCCTCCACCAGTCCGGCGCGGCGCAGGCCGTCCATGCAATCACCGAAAGCGCCCACTCCCGGCAGCACGACTTTCTCGGCATCCGCCAGCGGATCGGGGTCGCGGGCCAGCCGCACCTCGGCACCGACGGTCTCCAGGGCCTTGTGCACGGAGCGCACGTTGCCGGCTCCGTAGTCAATCAGAGCGATCATACCAGCCTCCCCTTGGTCGAAGGAATTGCTGCGCCACGACGCGGGTCCAATCGCGTGGCCGCGTCCAAAGCCCGGCCCAGGGCTTTGAACAGCGCTTCGGCCCGGTGGTGGTCGTCACGGCCGTAGAGCAGGCGGGCGTGGACATTGGCCCGGGCGGCGGCGGCGAAGGACTCGAAGAAATGGGGGATCAGCGTCACCGGCAGGCCCCCGACGTGTGGGCCGGCCCAACTCATCTCGGTCACGGCGTAGGGACGCCCGGAGAGGTCCACGGCGACGAAGGCCAGGGCCTCGTCCATGGGCACGTGGGCCGCGCCAATGCGCACGATGCCCGCCCGGTCCCCCAGCGCCTGGTCGAGAGCCTGGCCCAGCGCCAGGGCCACGTCCTCCACCGTGTGGTGTGGGTCCACGTGCAGGTCGCCCCGAACCCGCACGGACAGATCGAACAAACCGTGCACAGCGACGTGGGCCAGCATGTGATCCAGAAAACCCAGGCCGGTTTCGCCTTGATACTGACCTGTGCCCTCAAGGTTGAGAGTGAGATGAACGTCGGTTTCCGCCGTCTGGCGATGGATGGTAGCGCTACGCATGGTCATAACCTCCTCAGCACGGCAATGAGCGCGTCGGTCTGGTCGGGACGACCGACGCTGATGCGGATGTGATCCCGCAGCCGGGGCTTGTCGAAATAGCGGATCAGAATGCCCTCTTGTTCCAGGGCGAGCTTCAGTTCCCTGGCCTCACGGCCTACGACCCGGCAGAGCACATAGGCGGATTGGGAAGGATAGGGGCGCAAATAAGGGATTTCGGCCAGCAATCGCGTCAGGCGCTCTCGCTCGGCCACCATGCGAGCGATGTGCATCTCCAGGTAATGGGGGTCTTGCAGCACGGCGATGGCCGCAGCAGAGGCGGCGACATTGACGTTGTAAGGCTGCTTGATCTTCCACAGGTGAGGCATCAGGCCGGCAGGGAAGGCTCCGTAACCGACGCGCAATCCGGCCAGGCCCGCCCATTTGCTGAAAGAGCGCAAAACGATGAGGTTATGGCGCTGGGGCACCATTTTGACGCGGCTGCGCTGCATCCCGGCAAACTCGACATAAGCCTCATCGAGGACGACGACGAGGGGCAGAGCGAGCAGCCGTTCCAGGTCATCATCGGGCAACCAGCCCCCATCGGGGTTGTTGGGAGAGGCGAGGAAGATGAGTTTGGGGCGATGACGACAGACGGCGGCCTCAATCCCTTCCACGTCCAGCGAGAAGTCGTCACGGCGCGGGACGGTGATGACCTGTGCGCCGCATATCTCCGCGTCGAAGGCGTACATGCCGAAGGTGGGCGGGCAGTTGATGATGGCCTCGCCGGGCTGCAGAAAAAGACGCATGGTCAGGTCAATCAGTTCGTCGGCGCCGGCGCCGGCCAGCAGGAAGTCGGCGGGGACGCCGGTGAACTCGGCCAGGGCCGCTCGCAAGGCGCGGCTCTCCGGGTCGGGGTAAATGTGCGTGTACCGCAGAGTGCTCAACACCTCCTGTACCTGGGGCGGGGGGCCGTAGGGGTTCTCGTTGGCGTCCAGTTTGCTGATGTCCTCGGGGGCGCGGTCCAGGCGTGCGGCAAGGACGTCGAAGGGGAAGACGGGAGTGTAGGGTTCCATCGTGACCACATTGGGACGCACGGAGTCAACGGGATCAACGGAGGAAACGGATGGAACGGATGAAGCGGGGGAGTTCATTGTCATTGCCTCCTTTCCGCCGCCGCAGCGTGGGCGGTGAGCGATTCGGCCTGGGCGATGCGGGCGGCTGCCGGGGATAGCCGGGTCGCGGTGGTGGCGTCCAGCCCGATGATGTTGACAATCCGAACGAAATCGAGCACGTTCAGCGGCGAGGCGAAGCGGGCCGTGCCTCCCGTGGGCATGATGTGACTGGGCCCGGCCACGTAATCCCCCAGCACTTCGCAGGAGTGCTCGCCGAGGAAGACCCCACCCGCGTGACGGATGCGTTCAACCCACCGTTCCGGCTCGCGGACGGAGAGGCAGAGGTGTTCTGGGGCGAACTCGTCGGCCAGACGGACGGCGGTCTCCAGGTCCGGTGTGAGGACGATGCCCCCTTGCCCCGCCAGCGAGGCGGCGATGACCTCCGCTCGACTCAGTTTCTCTGCCTGTCGGGAGACCTGGGCCTGGACTGCTTCGGCCAGGGGGTGGGAGGGAGTGAGCAGGATAGCGGTGGCCAGCAGGTCATGTTCCGCCTGGGCCAGCAGGTCGGCGGCGACCCAGGCGGGATTGGCCGAATCGTCGGCCACGATCACCGTCTCCGTGGGCCCATACAACCCGTCCAACCCAACGAGACCGTAGACCTGCCGTTTGGCCAGAGTGGTGAAAAGCCCTCCCGCGCCCACAATCTTGTCCATGCGGGGTATCGTCTCGGTGCCGTAGGCCAGGGCAGCGATGGCCTGCGCACCTCCCAGCCGGAAAAGCCGGTCCACACCAGCGATATGAGCCGCGGCCAGAATGACCGGAGAGACATGACCATCTTCGTGTCCGGGCGGGGTGCAGACGCAGACCTCGTCCACGCCGGCCACGCGGGCCGGGATCGCGGCCATCAGCAACGAAGAGGGGAGCGGGGCAGTGCCACCGGGCACGTAGATTCCGACCCGCTGCAAGGGCATCACGCGCTGACCCAGCATCCCACCCAGGTCCGTCGTCGTCCAGGAGGGGATGGGCTGGCGAGCGTGAAAAGCGCGGATGCGCTCGGCGGCTAGGTGGAGAGCCTCGGCCAGATCGGGCGGGAGGGAGTCGTGAGCAGCGGCCAGGTCCTCTGCCGCTATCTCGAGGGTGTCGAGCGTCAGGCCGTCAATGCGCGCCGTCCACCGGCGCAGCGCCTCGTCGCCGCAGCGACGCACGTCGCTCAAAATGCGGGCCACCGCTTCCTCCGGCGTCAGTTCCTCGCCAAAAACGCGGCGAATGCCGGATCGTACCGGCTCCGGTACACTATCCGGGTTGAATATGCTCCGCCGCCGGAGTACTGTCTGGCGCGCTTCTTCCAGGTCTGTGTAGATTTTTATCATGTCACTCTTCTCCTTCCAGGGCATCCATCATCTGCCGGTAGCGGGTTGGTTCCTCTTCGAAGATGTACATCACCGGGGTGACGACGACGCCACTGCCGCCAATGGAGCGCAGGCTGGCCACCGCTTCAAAAAGCTGTTCCCGACGCACGATGATGTGCACCGCGTACCAGTTAGGGTTCCCGTCCCGGACGACCACCGGCGAGACGGTGGGCCCTTGCAGTCCCCTGAGGGTCTGCTGGGCGAACATCCGTTGCGCGATGGCCTGGGGTGATTCGCCGCGCATGTTGGCAAATATGGACACATGGTCCACAGCTCTCAGGTGCGCTTCGATGAACTCCAGCAGGGTGCGGGCCATGTCCAGCACCTCGGGGCGGGATTTGAGGGCGCTGCGGTTGGCGATGAGGACAGCTTGAGAGGTCAGGATGACGCCGTCATCTAGGGGACGCAATCTGTTGTCGCGCAGCGTCTGCCCGGAGGAGACTAGGTCGGCGATGAAGTCGGCGTAACCGATGGCCGGGGCGACCTCCAGGGTCCCTTCGGCGTTGATGAGGGTGAAAGGCACATGATAGCGGCGCAGAAAGTCGCCGGTGAGACGGGGGAATTTGGTGGCCACCCGCAGCGGACGAGCCAGGACCCGGGCATAGGCAGCCAGGTCGGCCATGGTGAGCACCGCATCCCATGCCTCGGGCACGGCCAGGCACAGACGGCAATGCCCGAAATTCAGCGCATCGTGGAGCATCAGTACCGCGCCGTTATCTCCCTGCCGCTCGCACACCATGTCCCTCCCGGTGAGACCGAAGTCCACACTGCCGTCGCGCACGCTGACCACGATGTCGCCAGGGCGTTGGAAGAGAACGGTCAGGCCAGGCAAGGCCGGGATGCGCGCCGCGTATTGGCGGGGATTGGGCTTCTCCACTTCCAGGCCGCAGGCGGTCAGGAAATCCAGCGAAGCCTGAGCCAGACGGCCCTTGCTGGGCAACGAGAGACGAATGTCGGTATGTTGGTTCATGGGGACGCTCCTGGTAGCACTCGGTGCGAAACATGTAGCGGCGAGCGGTCCTTCGTCGGGGCTCAGGACAAGCCCTGCCCGCAAAGCCGATACAGCGGTCGGCCGCTACGTTTTGCACCGTAAACTAGATAAACAAAAAGCCCTCGCCGGTTTGACCGGGAGGGCACGGGGTTCAGTATAATCAGTTCAGATATACTTCGAACACGCCTCAGGCAGGCTGAACCTGACCTCCCCGGTCGGGTGGCAAGGACTCGTGATGGTGGTAGCGTGCCTGGGTGTGTGTTCTGGCGCTCATAGTAAGAATATTGTATCACTCTCTGGCGAAAAGTCAAGCGGGATTTTCGGCAAGGGTGTGCGTCAGTTCTGGGGCAGGTTTGTCCCGTAGCGGCCGACCGCTGCTGTGTCCTGAGTGAAAACGAAGGGCTGCGCCCTGAGCGGAGACGAAGGGTGTCGGCCTACAGCGGGCAGGGCCTGTCCTGAGCCCCTCTGGATCTCGCGGAGTTGTA
>JACIWR010000228.1 GCA_014360845.1 Anaerolineae bacterium | reverse complement strand
CGCGCAAAAGACAGCATCTTGCCGCATGGAACGTCCCCGGGACGGGGACTTGGAGCATAGGCTGAGTAGTCACAAGTTCATTATCTCGGGCGCACCATGCGTTTCTCCTCTTTAGTTCGGCCTCTTGCCCCCCAGGACCACCAGCACCACCTCTGGTGGGCTGAGAAAGCGCACCCGCGGCGCGCTGAGACCCTCCATCCCCAGCCCGCGCGAGACGTACATCACGGTTTCTCCTTGCTGGTAGCGCCCCATCTCGTATCGCTTGCCGTACACTGAGCTGGTGAACACTGCTCCGTACAGGGGCAGGCGAATCTGTCCACCGTGGGTATGCCCGGCCAGGACCAGGTCCACGCCGCGCGCGGCGGCGTCGGGCATGATGTCCGGCGAGTGATAGAGCAGCAGGGTGAACTCCGCTTCGGGGCAGGTGCGCAGCGCCCGGTCCAGTCCCTGGGCAGCCTCGACCGGGTCCCAGCTACAGTTGACGCCCAGCAGACGTATGGTCTGGCCGCCCACGTCCAGCAGCAGGCCCTCGTCGCGCAGGACAGTGATGTCCATGTCCGCGAAGAGGGCTTCCATCGCCTCCGAGGGGTCCACGGGAGGGCTGCCGGCGACGGCGTACACTCCATAGGGGGCGCGCAGTTGGCGCAGCACAGCGCGCGCCTCCTGGCGGGCCGTCTCGTCGTACACATAAGAGAGGTTGAGATAGTCGCCGGTGAGCACGATTAAATCGGGGGACAGGCTCTCGACCAGGGCCAGCACCTCCCGCTCCCGTTTGGTGATGCGTTCCACGTGGAAATCCGAGAGGTGCAGGATGCGCAGTGGTGGAGCGTGGGGCGGGAGCTTAGCGGTGACCACTTCCAGTGTGGTAACCGTCAGGTGGAAGGGTTCGACGGCGAGGCCGTAGACGGCGAGAGCCGATAGGGTCGCGTACAGGACGCCGATCAGCACGCCGTAGAGGGCGGGGGATGGGCTGCTCGCGCGGGCGAAGAAGGGATGGAGCAACGCCAATCCCACGCTCAATCCCATGCGGGTGGCGGCCAGCGCCAACAGCGGGGGCTCAACCGGTCCGAAGGAGAGTTCCAGGCGGGGGAGGGCGGAGAGCAGCAGCCAATCCAAGAGGGTGAAAACCAAAAGCGCCAGCGCAGCGACCAGCCCCAAGCGGACGTTGCGCGTCATCAAGGTCCACGCCAGGGCGGTTGTGAGGATAAGCAGGGCGATGAGCAGAATCATCAGTAGCCTCGGCAGTTGGGTCAGCGAGTTCACGCGGACCAGGGCGAGATGTAGTGGTCTGTCTTTAGCAGGCAGGCAATCGTTTTCTTGGTAAACTTTGGGTTCGATGTCAGTGGGCATAAGGCACTAAAGTAGTGGTGTCCCCTGCGGGCGGCGTGGTGAGGTTCTCCGCTCACTCCCTTCTACCGGTTCGGCGCTATCCCCTGGCGTCCAGCAGATGAATTTCGACCAGGGCCGTAGGACGGGTTGCCAACCCATCCTACTACTCCACCTGGACTTTGCTGACGCCGGGCATCCGCGAGAGCTCCGCCTCCAATTCCGGACAGTAGCGCGTGGTGTCGTTGGGAAAGTCGAGTTGAATCCAGCGGGTGCCGTTGGGCACGTACAGGCTGAAGCGGTCCTCGCCCTGGTAGCTCACCAGGAGCTCGTGTACCTGGGCCAACAAGTCCTTATCTCGCTCGTGGTCGCCGGTGCGCGCGATGGCGATGCGCAGGTGGCGGGGGGCCAGCGACTGCTTCTCCTCTACCACGTGGTTGACCGTGACGTAATCCTGCACTGCCTCGCAGATAATCTTCGGCTCGCGGCCTCTGGCGTCCACCCGACCGCGTACGACGACGATTTTATCCAACTGCCAGAAGTCGCGCGTTTCTTTGAAGACGCGAGGAAAGACGATGACCTCGATAGTGCCTTGCAGGTCCTCTAAATGGACGAAAGCCATAGGGTCCCCACGGCGCGTGGTATGGGGACGTACCCAGCTCACCACGCCGGCCATCGTCACCAACTGACCATCCATCTCCTCATCAATTTGGCCACAGAAGGCAGTCACCGTCTCCCGCAAATCGGCGGCCATTTGTTGCAGTGGGTGCTCGGACACGTAAGCTCCTACCAGCTCTTTCTCCCAGGTGAGCATCTCGCGCCGCGAGGCCTCGGGCACATCGGGTAGACGAATGGAGACCCCCGAAGTCGGCGCAAAGCCGCTATCCAGGTCGAACATGCTGAGCTGGCCTATGTCTCGCGCCTGGTGCACGTGCTGGCTCAGGGACAGCATTTGGTCAATCGCCTCCAGGAGCGCGGCCCGATGTCCGAAAGCATCCAGAGCGCCGACTTTGATCAGGCACTCCAGTACCCGCCGATTGACCTGGCGCAAATCCACGCGCTGGCAGAAATCGTCCAGGCTGGTGAAAGGCCCTCCCTCCTGGCGCGCGGAAAGGATGGTCTCCACCGGTCCTTCGCCCACGTTTTTCACCGCCCCCAGGCCGAAACGGATAGCCTCTTTCACCTGTCCGTCTTCGCCCCTCACTTCTTCGATGGTGAAGTCGAGGTCGCTGCGGTTCACGTCTGGCGGTAGAATCTCTATCTCCATGCGGCGGCACTCGGCCACTAAAGCTCCCACCTTCTCCGTGTTGTTCCGGTCTACACTGAGCAGGGCCGCCATGTACTCCACCGGGTAACAGGCCTTCAGGTAGGCCGTCTTGCAGGTGAGAACGGCGTAGTCGGCGGCGTGGGCTTTGTTGAAACCGTAGCGCGCGAAGTATTCAATGTCGTCGAAGATGGCCTCCGCCGTCTCGCGGGAGAGACCACCGTGCTCCATTGCGCCCCGCACAAAGGTCTTGCGGTGCTTGAGGAGCTCTTTTTTCTTCTTCTTCCCCACGGCGCGGCGGACCAGGTCCGCATCGGCTGCGGAGTAACCGGCCAGGTCGGTGAGGATGCGGATGATCTGTTCCTGGAAAACGATGATGCCGTAGGTCTCGGCCAGGATGGGTTCCAGCTTGGGGTGGCGGTAGGTGACCGGTTCCCGCCCGTGCATACGATTGATGTAGGTATCAATGTACTCCATGGGGCCCGGTCGGTAGAGGGCCACCACGGCGATAATGTGTTCCAGCCGGGTGGGCTTCATGTGCGTCAACACGCGCCGCATGCCCGCCGATTCCACCTGGAACAGGCCGAGTACATCGCCACGGGAGAGGAGGTCATAAATAGCGGGATCGTCCACCGGGATGGTGTCCAGGGTGAACTCGACGCCGTGGCGCTGGCGGATGAGGTCACAAGCGCGACGCACGACGGTCAGCGTGGCCAGTCCCAGGAAGTCAATTTTCAACAGGCCGATGCTTTCCAACACCTCCATGGTGAACTGGGTCATCACCCCACCACCAGCTTTAGGCGGGCGGTGCAGGGGGGTGTAGTTTACCAGGGGCTTGTCGGCTACGACCACGCCGGCGGCGTGGGTGCTGGCGTGTCGCGAGACGCCCTCCAGGCTCTGAGCGGTGTCAATGAGCTGGCGGATGTAATCAATGTTCTCATACATCTCCCGCAGCTCGGCGACCTGCTCCAAAGCGTCGGCGATTTTCACCTTGGGGCCGAAGGGGATGAGCTTGGCCACGCGATCCACCTCACCCAGCGGCAGGTCCAGCGCCCGCCCCGCGTCGCGGATGGCGGCCCGCGCGCCCATCGTCCCGAAGGTGATGATCTGGGCCACTCGGTCCACGCCGTACTTCTCGATGGTGTAGTGGATCATCTCGTCGCGGCGGTCGTCGGGGAAGTCCAGATCAATATCGGGCATGGTGACCCGTCCCGGATTCAAGAAGCGTTCGAAGATCAGATTGTAGCGCAGCGGGTCCAGGTTAGTGATGCCCATGGTGTAGGCCACGATGCTGCCCGCCCCAGAACCGCGCACGTTCCACCAGATGCCGCGCTCGCGGGCGAAGCGGCACAGGTCCCAAACGATGAGGAAGTAGGTGTCGAAGCCCATCTCGTGGATGACTTTGAGCTCGTGTTCCAGGCGGGCGCGGATTTCTTCAGTGACGACGGGGTAACAGCGTTTCAGGCCCTCCTCGCACAAGTGGCGCAGATAGCTTTGGGCATCGAAACCGGGCGGCACCTCGAAAGGCGGCAGGTGATACCCCGTCGGTTCCAGGTCTACATCGCACATCTCCGCGATGCGCAAGGTGTTCTCCAGGGCCTGGGGCACATCGGCGAAGAGGGCCGCCATTTCCTCGCTGCTCTTCAGATAGAAGCTATCGTCGCCCATCTGCATGCGCTTGGGATCGTAAATGGTGGTGTTGGTCTGGATGCAGAGGAGGATTTCGTGGGCGCGTGCGTCCTCGGCGCGGACATAGTGCACGTCGTTGGTGGCCACCAGGGGGATGCCCATCTCCCGGCTCAGGTCTATGAGGGCGGCGATCACCGGCTTCAGCTCCGGCAGACCCTCGTGGCGTTGAATTTCCAGGAAGAAGTTGTCCGGTCCGAAAACCTCGCGATACCAGGCCGCCATGCGGCGCGCTTTATCCATCTTCCCGTCGAGAATCAGGCGGGGGATTTCGCCGGACCCGCAGCCGGTGAGGGCGATGAGACCGGCGGCGTGTTCGCTCAGAAACTCCTTGTCCACGCGCGGTTTGTAGTAGAAGCCCTCTAATTGACCGGCGGTGGCGATCTGCAACAGGTTCTGATAACCGGTATTATCGCGCGCCAACAGGGTCAGGTGATAGGAGCTCTTGTCCCGCTTGGCGTCGCGCTCCGTCATCCGGTTCGGGGCGATGTACATCTCCAGGCCGATGATGGGTTTGATACCGACCCTCCGGCAGGCGCGGTAGAAGTCAATGACCCCATACATCACCCCGTGATCGGTGAGGGCCAGGGCCGGCTGCTCTAACTCCGCAGCGCGGGCGGCCAGGGCATCTACTCGCCCCAACCCATCCAGCAGTGAGAATTCACTATGCGTGTGTAGATGAACAAAAGCCGACACGCGCAGACTCCTATCTATGAAGGGGAATGGCTTCCGTAGAACGCAGTTCGGTCGTGCTTGAGATGCGAAACGAGATCAATCGTAGCAACGGCGGGGTATTTGTGCATGTTTGCCCGCTTACATATTATAGCACAAAGCGGGTAAAGGACATAGGGGAGAAGGCCTTATTTTCCTTAAAATTTGGGGTTCGATGGCCTTTCACGGTAAAAGGCCGTAGTCTTTCAGGTCGGGCCCGTGGCCCGACGCGGGTGCGGCGGGGCGTGGCCCCGTCCTGGAGTAGGCAGGGCGAGAGCCAGATAGCAAGTTAGTTTTCGACCTGTGCAGTAGGTCGGGCCCGTGGCCCGACGCGGATACGATGGGGCATGGCCCCGTCCTACTAATATCCTACAACCTCAGCCTATTCAGGGCAAAAGGCCGTAGCGGCGGCGCAGTTGTACCTCCCGCCGGAGCAGTAAAACGTTCGCCAGGATGCCCAGGCCGAGTAAGGTCACCGGCAGGGCGGGGAAGGGGCGGGCTGGCGACCGCACTCTGAAGGCGTCCACCACACAACGGGCTCCCATGGACATCATGCTCGGCTCGTCGCTCACCGTGAGGCGCAGCACGTGATTACCCCCACCGACGCCGCGCACCAGGGGCACCTGCTCCCCCCAACGCGGGTCTGGGTTGAACAGTTCCACGTAAGAGCGGCCCTGGCTGTCGGTGGGCAAGCCTGTCACGTTGTGTCCATCCAGGGTGACCAGCAGACGACCACCGTTGAAATCCCGAAAGGTGATTAAATCCACCTCGCTACCTTTGAAGGTGAAAGTCAGGCTGGCACCTGCCTTCTCGCTGGCCAGATAGGTATGACCACTGGCCCGCTCGTCGAGAATCGTCTGCCAGCCTCGATAGGCTGTCACGGCCGGGTTGGTCTCCTCGAAAAGCCCTTCCCCGGCCACGCGCAGACTGGCCGTAGCATCCTTGACCGCGTAGTAAATTCGCCGGGGGGTGAAATCCACGTCCACCATGCGGAAGTAGTACTCCGCGTCGTCGGCGGGGATGTTGCCCACCTGACGGAAATACCAGATGTTGAACACCCCGGCCCAGGGCCACTGGGTGCGGGCTATTTCAATGCCGCGCAGGGTGTAAGCCGCTTGCTCCTCCTCGCTAACGCGCTGCCAGATTAATTTATCCTGCGGGAAGTCGGGCGGAGCTGCGTTCCAGCCGTACTCGTTGAACCAGATAGCCTTGCCTCCGTCGCCGTATTCCTCCATGATCTGCCGTTGCAGCACCACGCGCTGGAAATTGAGCACATCCGGGTCTGGCGGGTCTTCCGGGGGCAGGTTCATGCCGAAAGCGTTGGCCGAGAGGATGTCAAAGTAAGCCGCAGCGCCCGCTTTGTACATCTCTCGCAAGAATTGCAGGTCGTTCATCGCCGACCACTTGCCGGCCTCAGGATGGGGCTCTCCCAGGGTGATGGCCAGCGGTGCGGAGAGGACGACCACGTTGGGGTCTGCGCTTTTGGCTGCCTCGTAGGCCACTTTGAGTAGCTCGACGTAAGCAGCCGGATCCACCGGTTGGTTGCCCCACTCGCGCGAGAGGTTGGGCTCATTCCATATCTGGATATACCGCACTCGACCCCGGTAGTGCTGGACAAAGCGACGCACGAAATCGCCGTAGGTGCTGAAATCGTCGGGCGGCGCGCCGGGATGGGGGTTAGACGGGTGAGACCAATCCGGTGCCCGGTCCAGGCGGGCAATCACCTGGATGTTGTAGCGCTCGCACAGGTCTACGATGTCGTCCCATTTGCCCCAGTCTTCAGCCGCGGCTGCGCCTGGCGTCGGCTCAATCTCGGCCCAGACGAACTGCTGTTTCGCCCAGCCGATACCTGCCTCGGCGGCCATTTTCACCGTCTCCTCTCGCTTCCACTCCTCCACCTCACGGGCCAGAAAGAACCCCGCGCCGAAGGGGTTGATGTCGGTATGCGGGATGGTGCGCACGTGGGTCACTGCGCCACCCGTTTCGGCGGAGGCCAGGGAAATACAATAAGGGATGAGCACCCATCCCAGGGCGAAAATCAGCGCCACCAGCAGTGCTACCAGCCAGAAAACGCGCGACCTAATCCAGTTTGTCAAAGTCTTCTCCTCCCAGAGATAATCTTCTGCAGAGGCGACGCAATGCGTCGCCCCCACA
>JACIWR010000227.1 GCA_014360845.1 Anaerolineae bacterium | reverse complement strand
TCTGGCCGCGCTGGTGCTGTCCCAATGGCCCGACTACACCCCATCGCAGGTGGAAACAGCCCTCTTCAACAACGCCGATGACCTGGGCAGCTCCGGTCGGGACGATTACTTCGGTTACGGGCGGATCAATGCTTTCCACACCCTGCTCAACGGCGCGGGGACGGGAAGCAGTAGCCTGGCAGTGCAGGATGCCCCGCCACTGACATCGGCCTTAGACGCGCCCTTCGCCCCCGGCGAGCTGCTGGTCAAATTCCGCGAAGAGAGCAGCATCACCTCCGCTGAGGTGGCCTCGGTATTGGCCCAACACGAACTGCAAGTTGCTGCGGTCATCCCCGGCCTGGACATCGTCCGCCTGAACGTGCCGGCCGGGCGCGAAAGGGAAATAATCGCCGCGCTGCAACAAGAGCCCCTTGTGGAATACGCCGAACCCAACTACCTCGTCTGGGCGCTGGAATAGTGCAGGGCCGCCAGCCCCACGACCAGGTTATCGTTACCATCCCCGCCTGACATGGAACCGTAACAAGGCCGTAACGAAACCGTAACACTTCGTATCAATGGGCTATGATATAATGGGAACTGATTAAGGAGGGTCACCACCCTTTTGCTACTTATGCAGTTGTAGGATAACTGCGAGCAGTTGTCCTACAACGCTAACAACGGGTACCCCTCGACCCGTCCCCGGCGTCTTTTGCTTCTGCGTACGCGGAGGTGAGCGATGAGACTCCTGGCAATTGAACCGCATCCGCTGCGGCACACCATCAAAAGCGCCGCCCTCGTGCTGCTCATCATCGCCCTCATCCTGCCCCCAGCCCATAGCTCCGCCGCCAACCCGGCCAGTGCACCGCCCCCGCCCGGCGACTACCGCCCCGGTGTGTTGCTGGTCAAGCTCAAACCACTGGTGGACACCAAAAGCGCCGCTTCGGTGCTGGCCGCCGCAGGACTGGTCACCCTAGAGGAGATTCCCGCTTTGGGCCTGCAAGTAGTAGCCGTGCCCCCAGGACAGGAGCTGGACGTCGCCACCCAACTCGGCCAAAACCCACTGATCGAGTATGCCGAGCCCGATTACATCGCTCATGGGCTCGCCACCCCCAACGACGAGTACTTCATCGAACAATGGAACCTGACGCGCATCATGGCCGAGCAGGCATGGGACATCACCACCGGCAGTGAGGACATCACCATCGCCATAGTGGACACCGGAGTGGACCTCACACATCCCGACTTGAGCGACAAAATCGTGCCCGGCTGGGATTTCGTTAACGATGACGACGAGCCTCAAGACGATCACGGGCACGGCACGCGGGTGGCCGGGGTCGCTGCTGCCACATCGAATAACAGTATCGGCATCACCGGCGTCTCCTGGGGGGCGAAGATCATGCCCCTCAAGGCATTGAACGAGGACAATTGGGGTTTTTACTCGCACATCGCCCAGGCCATCACTTACGCCGCTGACCACGGGGCCAAAATCATCAACCTTAGCCTGGGAAAACACATGCCCAGCAGCACCCTGGAAGAAGCGGTCGAGTACGCCTACAGCCAGGGCTGTCTACTGGTCGCTGCTGCCGGGGACGAAGCCGCAGACTCACCACCTCACCCCCTGCTCTACCCCGCCGCCTATGACCAGGTGCTGGCCGTCGCCGGCTCCGACTACAACGATCGGCGGGTAAACACCTCCGGCTACGGCTCCCACATAGACGTCGCCGCGCCCAGCTTGGAAATTCCCGCCACCAACTGGCCGACTTCGCCCTACCCCTACACGGTCGAGAACGGGACTTCCCTGGCTGCGCCTCAGGTGGCAGGCATTGCCGCTCTCATCTGGTCCGTGCAGCCCAGTTACACAGTCACTAACGTGATGAACCTCATCGCCTGGACAAGCGAGGACATCACCGCATCGCCAGCCAGCGCGGGCTGGGATGAATACACGGGCTGGGGGCGGATCAACGCCCGCAGAGCGCTGGCGGGTATCATCGGCTACGTAAAGGACAACGAGGGCCGCGCCGTGAGCGGAGCAACCGTTGCCGCCAACGGACCGGTCACCAGTTCCACGACATCTCAAGCAGATGGGTTCTTCCGTCACGCCAGTGCCCTGCCCGGCACCTACAGCGTCACGGCCAGCAGCGCCGGCTTCGGCAGCCTGCCGGCCATGCACGGCGTGCAGATGATCACCGGCACCGACACCATCACTCTCACTTTCGTCCTGCCTCCGTCCATTAACGTCGTCCAGAACTGGGATTTCGAGAACGGCGCAGATTTCGCCAACTGGACCATCGGCGGAGCGATCACGCCGGTCATCACCTCCACCGCTCATACCGGATTCAAGGCCGCATTGCTGGGCCAGAACCCACCCAGCGGCGGCGGTGACTCACTGATCACCCAGACCATTTACATCACGCCTACCCTCCATCGGCCCCACCTGTCCTTTGCCTACACTCTCGCCACGACAGACACCGTCGCCAACGACCGCTTTGAGGTCTGGGTGAGCAACGGTACGCTGACCACCACCGTGCTCTCCACCTGCACAGCGGTGGACTGGACCTACGTCTCCCACGACATGAGCGCTTACACCGGCACCGTGACCCTCAATTTCAGGGTGACTCAGAATTCGAGTGCCGGACCGACGACCGTTCGCCTAGACGAAGTGAGCGTGGGGTCCATGTATCGAGTTTACCTGCCCCTCACGATAAAAAATTACTGAACATAACACCAAACCCATAGTAGGGCGAGACCATGCCCCGCCGCATCCGCGTCGGGCCACGGGTCTGAACTACTTGGGACGGCTTGTAGCTGAAACAGGTACTTAACTGCACAGGTCGAAGTCTTTTACCAGAACCTTGCTACCTCTGCATCTCTGCGGTCAGGTTTTGAGTTTATTCAGAATTAGCTACCCGACAGTTTTGCCCAAGTGTCACTGCGCAGGGTGCAAAAGGCCCCGAAGCAGCCTCGCGGCCACGAGGGAGCATCCTGAGCGGAGCGCAGCGGAGTCGAAAAAGCATCCTGAGCGGAGCGCAGCGGAGTCGAAAAAGCATCCTGAGCGGAGCGCAGCGGAGTCGAAGGATGCGGGACTCGCTCTTTCGTCATCCTTCGACTACGTTCGTCCCTTTGCTGCCGCTTCGGGACTCACTCCGCTCAGGATGACTACGGCCCCAAGGGTGGCGCAGAGCACCTTTCTGCAATGGCATCTTCAAACTGTCAGGTGACTAGTATTCAGAAGAGTCATAGTTGAGTCACTGCCAACCTTCCTTCACGCATAAGGGAGTAAGCACGTTGTACACCCGCAGGGCATCCAAGCTTTTGATCATAGGGCTGGCCGCGCTGATGGCGGTCAGCCCTCCCTTCCCCCTTGTGACCACCGAGGCCTCCACACCCCGCTCGGCCACCATCCAGGTCACTTCTATCACCATCCCTTCATATCCCTACTACAATTTCCTGGAAAATCGCTACCGCAGCAAATACAACATGTACATCAAATACCTGGACTGGGGAGCCTACTACAACTCCCATCCCAACCCCGCGCCCCGCACTTTTGAGGCCGTCATCCTGGAGAATGATTACCTCAAACTCACCGTCGTGCCCGAAATCGGCGGGCGCATCTACAGTTGCCAGTTCAAACCCACGGGGAACAACGAATTCTACAGCAACACCGTCCTTAAACCCACGCACTGGGGACCGCCCGAACAGGGCTGGTGGCTGGCCGCCGGAGGCATGGAGTGGTGCCTGCCCGTGGTGGAACACGGCTACGAGTCGGTGACCGCCTGGTCCTACACCACGGCCAGCGCCAGCGACGGGGTGACCCTCACCTTGCGCGACACCACCGCCGACGACCGTATCCGCGCCATCATCAACATCTACCTGCCCGGCGACCGGGCCTACTTCGTCGTCCAGCCGCGCATCGAGAACCCCACCGCTGCCACCATCAACTACAGCTATTGGACCAACACCCAAATCGCCCCCGGACCGAACAACGATTTATCGAGCGAGTTGGTATTCGTCTTCCCCGTAGACCAGGTGACCGTGCACTCCACCGGCGACAGCTCATTGCCCGGCGCGGGACAGGCCATGAGCTGGCCCTGGTACAACGGGCGGGACATGAGCCGCCTGGGCAACTGGAATCAATGGTTAGGCTTCTTCGAGCGACCGGCCGCTCAGCGGGGTTTCATGGGTGCCTACGACCACAGTGCAGATGAAGGCATAGTGCGGATTTTCCCTGAGGACATCACCCGAGGAGCCAAAGGTTTCGCCTTCGGTTGGAACAACAGGTGGCCCTCCAGCGACTGGACCGACGACAACACCTACTACGCCGAACTCCACGGCGGCCTGGCTCCCACCTTCGACGACAAAGCCTCCCTGGCCGCCGGAGGACACGTGGAATGGAGCGAGGTCTGGTACCCGGTGGCCGGCATCGGCGGGCTGACCTTCGCCAATCACGAAGCCGCCCTTCACCTGAGCAAGCAGGACTCGACGGTGCATCTCGGCGCGCAGGGCACTCGTCCCCTCACTCATACCCATGTCGTCCTGTGGCGCAGCGGCGACACCCAGCCCCTCCTGGCACAGCAGGTATCCACCCTGGGACCGGCCCACCCCTTCAGCACCACCCACAGCACCAGCGCGCCCCTCTCGGAGCTCATCCTCACCTATCTGGACGACGCCGAGGGCCTGCTGGCCACTACCGCCACCTCGCCGGACACCGCTCCCCCCGCTTCAGCGGTCACCTCCCTCCCGCCCTACACGACGACGACCTCTTTTACCGTCGCCTGGGGCGGGTCTGACGTCGGCTCCTGCGTGCTCGACTACGATGTGCAGTTCAAAGACGGGTACGAAGGCCCATGGAGGGACTGGCTGACCCAGACCCAGAGCACCTCGGCTATCTTCACCGGACAGGACGGCCATACCTACTTCTTCCGCAGCCGCGCCCGCGACGTATTCGGCAATTGGGGGAACTACGGCGACGCCGAGTGGGGCGACACCTTCACCTCGGTGCTGGTCAATCCCGCGGCGGTGCTGGTCACCTCCCGTAAAACAAGTGAGCGCCCCACCGTCGCACCCGGCGGGACGCTCACCTACAGTATCTCTTTGCGCAACACGGGCAATCAGGCCGCGACCAGCGTCGCCATCACCGATGCCGTGCCCTCTCAGTTAGAAGTGCTTACCTCTACTTTAACCGCCAGCCTGGGCGAGCCACACCTGGCAGCGGGGACCATCACCTGGCAGCATCCCATCTCCGCCGGCCAGGCGGTGACCATCACCTTCGCCGTCCGCCCGTTGGACACCACTCCCCGGCCCACAACCATCACCAACACCGTGGAGATAAACGACGGGCAGCAAGTGTTCACCCGTCAGGCGCTCATCGGCTACGGATATTACCGTTATTTCCCGCTCATCACCAAAGCCTACTCGCCGTAAATCCGCCGGGCAGCGTTCAATCCGTCTTCGCGCACCAGGCGATCCCCTGAGCCAATGCTTCGCGCCAGCTCGTCTGCGGCACAAAACCCAGCCGGGCGAAACGATCGCCCCTCATGGCCAGGGGAAAACTCAAAGCCTTTACCTGCGCCCTCGTGAGCCCTCCGCTCCCCCTGATCTCGGCCAGAGCACCCAGCAGCCAGGCCAGAGCATAAGGCAGACGGACCTCCTGCGTACAGCCTACGCCCTCACCCATAGCGCGCAACAGCTCCCCATTGGTGATAGTCTCCCCCACCACATTGTAGGTCTGCCCGCGCGTCTCCGGCCTGGAAAGGCACAGAGCGATGGCCCGCGCCGCATCCCTGGCCGCCAACACCGACCAGGGAGCCCGTCCCGAACCCACCAGCACCAACCTGCCCGCCTGGCGGAAGCCGGCCAGAGCGGGGCAGAGAAAACCGGTATCGCCCGCGCCGATGACCAGGGGAAAGCGTAGAATGGTGGCCTGCGCGGGCAGAAATTGGCGCAGGACCTCTTCGGCCCGAATTTTGCTGGCCGGATAGCCGGGAGTGGGCACCAGGGGAGCATCCTCATCAGCGTCGCGGACGTAACCGTAGACCGTGATGCTACTGGTGTAGATGAAATGCTGCACCCCAGCCTCAGCGGCAGCCCGCGCCAGATTGGCCGTGCCCTGTCCGTTGACGGCCATGAATCTCTCCGCCGAACCGCGACCGCCTTTCACCCAGCCGGCCAAATGCACCACCTGGGTAACGCCTTCCAAGGCCGGGGGAAGGCTTTCAGCCCGGGTCACATCGCCGATCACCACTTGGCCGTGTTTCTGTAACTCGGATAGGGCCGGGTCATCAGGTAGAGCCAGCAAGCGCAACGGATAATCAGCCAGTTCGGTCAACACATGGCGTCCGAGAAATCCACTGGCCCCCGTGAGCAAGACCGTCATCTTTGCCCCCTCCCGCCTGAACGCTATTCCCTCCGGGAATAACCGAAGCTACCCACTACCTCCCCCACCCGCCGATATTCTCGGCCCAGGAAAGCAAAGGGTTCAGCCTTGTCAAAATCAAGACGACCTTGCTCATCGAGCACGGCCTCGTCTACCTGCACGGCCACCACCTCGCCGAGAAAGAGGTCATGGCTGCCCAGTGAAAGCACCTGCCGCACGCGGCACTCGATATTGAGCGGGCATTCGGCGATGATCGGCACCTGCACCTCGCTGGCCGGAGCCGGGGTAAAACCACAGGCCGCCCACTTGTCCACCTTCCGCCCCGAAACCATCCCGCAGTAGTCCACCCACCGGGCCTGCGAGGCAGTGGGCAAGTTGACCACGAACTCGCCGACCTCTTGGAGCAGGCCGTGCGAGTGGCGGCCCGGTCGCACGCTGATACCCACCATCGGTGGCTCAGAGCAAAGCGTGCCCACCCAGGCCAGGGTGATGATGTTGGCCTTCTGGCTCGTGCCACAGCTCACCAATACCGCCGGCAGGGGATAGAGAACCGTGGCCGGTTTGCGGATAACTTTCGCCATCTCTCGAATCCTCCTCCTTCTCTGAGTGCCAAAGCACAGCCATTGAGCGACTTTTCCGCTCCCGTCGAGGGGCGCACGCAGTCGAAGCATCCTGAGCGGAGTGCGCCCCTGAGCGACAGCGAGGGGGCGCACGCAGTCGAAGGACGACGAAAGAACAAGTCCCGCATCCTTCGACTTCGCTACGCTCCGCTCAGGATGCCCCTTCGACTTCGCTACGCTC
>JACIWR010000226.1 GCA_014360845.1 Anaerolineae bacterium | reverse complement strand
TCCCCAGGCTCGTAGCCCCCGTCCCGGGGGCGTCTCGGCTGAGAAAACCGCGCAAAAGACAGCGTCTTGCCGCATGGAACGTCCCCGGGACGGGGATTTGGAGCATAGGCTGAGTAGTCACTCAAAATGTAGGGGCGAACCCTTGCGGTCGCCCAGGCGGGCAGGTGCAAGACCTGCCCCTACCCCAAATTATTGAGAAGATACCGCTGGAAAACCTGGTTGCCCAGCAGCCGCCCCCGTGACGAGAGCCGCACTCGAGCGGGCGTCGCTTCCAGCAAGCCCAGGTCCACCAACTCCGCTATCTCGCGCCCGTAGACGTCCGCGAACTCGACACCGAATCGAGCGCGAAAGGCTCCTAGGTCTACCCCCTCCTCCACCAGGCGCAGGCCAAGAATGGCCGTCTCCGCCATCTCCAGGGCGGGACTGATCTCCTCGCTTTCCGCGAGTGGCGAGCCGGTTGCTTCGACCCGCTCGATGTAAACCTGTGGCGCGCGCACGTTGGCCCATCTTCGTCCGGCGAACCAGGAATGAGCCCCAGCTCCCAGCCCCAGATAAGGCTGATTGCGCCAGTAGATCAGATTGTGGCGGCACTCGAAGCCGGGCCGCGCCCAATTAGAGATTTCGTAATGCACATAGCCCGCACGCGCCAACTCCGCCTCGGCCAATTCGTACATCTTGGCAGCCAGGTCGTCATCGGGGGGAGGTAACTCGCCCCGCGCGATGCGCTGGCTCAGAGGGACATGCTCCTCCAGAGTCAGCGCGTACAGCGAAAGATGCTCCGGGGCCAGCTCAAGGGCCTGTTGCAGCGTCGCCCGCCAGGTGTTCACCCTTTGCCCCGGCAGGCCAAAGATGAGATCCAGGTTGACATTGTCGAAACCCGCCGTCCGGGCCTGGCGCAACGAGCACCGCGCCTGCTCCCCATCGTGGATACGGCCCAGAAGCCGCAGCTCGTCGGCGTCGAAGCTCTGCACTCCCAGGCTGAGACGGTTCACGCCCGCCGCCCGTAAACTCGCCAGATAGCTTTCGTCCACCGTGCCCGGATTGGCTTCCACGGTCACCTCAGCGCCGGCCGCCACGTCAAAATGGGAACTACAGGCCGATAGCACAGCGAGCAACAGGGACGGCGGCAGGACGGTAGGCGTACCTCCGCCGATGTAAATAGTGCGCACCGGCAAAGGGCCCCAGTGACCGCTCAGGCCACGCATCTCCTCCTGCAACGCGTGGACGTAGGGCGCGAACAAGGACTCCAACCCGGCGTAGGAATTGAAATCGCAGTAGGAGCACTTTCTCACGCAGAAAGGGATATGCACATACAGGCCCAGGGACCGCCCCTGCTCCATTCTCCTACCTCACCCGGCCCGCGGTTCACACAGGCGGAAACTCAGGATAAAAGCCAGGCCGTAAAAGATCAACGCCAACCAGAAGAGAGCGGCGAACCCCGCCAGGTCCACTATCAGTCCTCCAAGCGCCGAGGTGAACATGGCCACCCCCAGGACCGTGTTGGTGAAGCCGATGTACAACGGGCGTTCGTCGGCGGGAACGATTTCCAACAGATAATTGATGTTGCCGATGCCCGTCGCAGGCCGATAGCTCCCCAGCAGGACGAAAATCACGGTGAACAGGTAAGGAATCACTCCCTCCGAGGCGGGTATCAACCGGCTCACAGGGGCCAGGATCAGAGCGGTGAGCGGCATGGTCATGCCCAGCAAATTAGAAATGCGCAACAGGCGGCGATTCCCCTGCCGATCACTGATCCGCCCCCAAATCAGATTGGAAAGCACACTGGCCAGAGTGAGACCGGTCTGATACACGCCCAACATACTGGCCGAGACCCGGAAAGCCTGCTGAGCATACACGATGTAGAAAGGTGTGGCCAACTGAGCGAGCATCAAACAGAAACGCATCAGCAGAAACCGGCGATAGTTCACATCCCGGCGCGGCAACTCCAGCGCCCGCCGCAACTGGCGACTCAGCGGCACATACTCGCTATTCGTCTCCTCCACCGGCTCCACCACCAGGGCGAAAGCTCCCATGGCCAGGGAAATGGTGATGAAAGAAACAAACATCAGCACCGCGTAATTGGTCGGGAACTCCAGCCCGCTGCGCCCGCCCAGCAGATAGCCCACCAGAGCACTTCCTCCCAGCGCCGCTAGCCCCCCGAAAAACAATCGGGCGGCGAAGAAAGCCCCCCGGCGGCGCGGAGGAATGGCCTTGCCCACAATGTCCATGAACGAGAGTCCGGCAAGACCCGCGCCGAAGCTGGTCACAGTGAGCAACAGATAGAAAAGCAGTAGCAGCAGACGACGATCGCGCACCAGGAAAACGGCCAGGGCCATCAGCCCCCAGGAGATGACCCGTACCACGGCCACCGCATTGTACCAGGGCAGCTTGCGCCGTTGACGCTGGAGATAACCGGCAACCAGGAGCTGGGGCAAGAACCAACCGCCGTCGCGGATAGGGCCTATCAACCCGATGAGGAAATTGGAACCCGTTAGCTGGCTGGCAAACCAACTCAGGACCAGAGAGGTTTCAGTGAGAGCGCCGGAAAGGTTGAACAGGATGCCGTTGCACACCCCCAGCAGGAAATTGCGCCGCAGGTGACGCCGGGCTGTGTCGTTGATTTGATGATTCAAGGACCCTAACCCCGCTCTCCTTCCAGCTTCAGCGGCTCGCCTCGCCTGCCCCGTCTCAACATTACTATCTCGGCCATGATGCTGAGGGCGATTTCCTCCGGGGTCTCCGCGCCGATGTCCAGTCCGATGGGAGCGCGCACGCGGGATAGGGCCTCCTCGTTAGCGCCCGCTGCGCGCAAATTGTCGAACACGGTGCGCACCTTGCGCCGGCTGCCGATCATCCCGATATAGAACGCCGGTGAATCCAACACCGCCCGCAACGCCGCTTCGTCGTGGACGTGTCCGCGCGTGATGATGACGATGTGCGTCTGCCTGTTGATAGGGAACCGCGCCAGCTCCGTGGGAATATCACCGACAAGCAGCTCATCTGCACGAGGGAACCGTTCCCTGGTGACGAATTCCGCGCGATCGTCGAGAACCACGGTTCTAAAACCCAGCAAGGCCCCCAGCTCGGCCACGGGCACGGCCACGTGTCCCGCACCGACAACCAGCAAAGTGGGATGGGGCAACAACACATCAATGAACACGTCGGCCTCACCGCCGCAGATGCCCGGATCGCCAGCCTTGGTATCGCGCAAGGTGAAATTCAGCAGACGCGGCTCCCCGACGCGAAGGGCTTCCTGGGCTTCGGCGATGACCCGCGCTTCCAATCCACCGCCGCCGATGGTCCCCTCCGTAGTCCCGTCGGCGTAGACCAGCATCTTGGTGCCCACACCTCGTGGAGTGGCACCAGCCACCCGCACGATGGTGGCCAAAGCCACCGCCTCTCCCCTCTCCACAGCAGACGCTGCCGCTTGATAGATGTTGCTCATCAAATCCTCCCCTCAGGAAATTTTCTGCCTGTGCAGCGGATGCGGCGGGACGTGGCCCCGCCCTACCGGTTTTAGACCTAATTGCACAGGCCGGTAATTTCGCTCCGCGCCGTAAATTATACCATCATAGCCCATGTAAGAAAAGCTGCGCGTGACTACTCAGCCTATGCTCCAAGTCCCCGTCCCGGGGACGTTCCATGCGGCAAGACGCTGTCTTTTGCGCGGTTTTCTCAGCCGAGATGCCCCCGGGACGGGGGCTACGAGCCTGGGGAGGACAGTGCGCCCCCCTCACTGCGTGAGAGGCTTGCAGAAGCCCCCGCGTGCGCGGGTGCGCTTCAGTTTCGGGGCCAGCCCGGCCACCCCGAGCTAAAGCTCAAGGCTTAGCAGTCCAAGCCTGCTGAAAAAGCAGGCTACTGACCCGCCCAAGGGGCGATTCAGGGTGCTTCTAGCACCCTTGGGCCGCTCAGCCTGGGGCTTTGAGCCCCAGGCGAGGCTTGCCCCGCTGTAGGCCGACACCCTTCGATTCCACTCAGGGCGCAGCAGCGGTCGGCCGCTACGGTGAGCAATCTGCCCCAAAACTGACGCCCCCCCGCGTGTGCGGTGGTGTTGCTCCGGCATGGGGGATGTGGTATAATAGCGATAAGGTACAGGGGCTCGGCTGCCGCAGGTGAAAACACACGGTGAAGATAAAGAACTGGCGCGAGGGGGAGTTCGCGCCTTTCGTATTGGAGAGCCACAGCCCAATATCGGTCCGCGACCGTATCCTCGGCACATCACTGTGCGGAGCCGGTCGGCCTGCGCCGACCGCCGTCCACAGGGCCACGGAGGTGAATTACAGTCACCGCCGGAGCCGCTACGAAACCACAGCGAAGGAGAAGAAATCATTGGCTTTCTACCTGGTGACCGGCGGAGCTGGCTTCATCGGCTCCCACATCGTCGCTGAACTGGTCCGCCGTGGAGAGCGCGTGCGCGTGTTCGACAACTTCTCCACCGGCAAAGAGGAAAACCTGGCCGCCGTGCTCCAGGACATCGAAGTGGTGCGCGGCGACCTGCGAGACCTGGAAGCCGTCCGCCGCGCCGTGAACGGCGTGGACTACGTGCTACATCAGGGTGCTTTACCCTCAGTTATCCGCTCCGTAGACAATCCGCTGGACAGCAACGCCTGTAACGTGGTGGGCACGCTTAACCTGCTGATAGCCGCGCGGGATGCCAGCGTGCGACGAGTAGTGTACGCCTCCTCGTCCTCGGTATACGGCGACAGCCCCACCCTGCCCAAACGCGAAGACATGCGTCCCGCTCCCAAGTCGCCCTACGCCGTGTCCAAACTGGCTGGCGAGCACTACTGCCAGGCCTTCACCGAAGTATACGGCCTGGAAACGGTCTGCCTGCGCTACTTCAACGTTTTCGGCCCACACCAGGACCCCTCCTCTCAGTACGCAGCAGTGATCCCCCTTTTCATCGCCGCCTTGTTGCGCGGAGAGCCGCCCATCGTGTACGGCGACGGTCAACAGTCCCGCGATTTCACCTACGTGGCCAACAACGTGCAGGCCAATTTGCTGGCCGCCACCGCGCCCGGTGTAGCCGGTCAGGTGTTTAACATAGCTTGCGGAAAACGTTACACTCTGCTAGAATTACTAGCTATTCTGAAAGAAATACTGCACACAGACATCACTCCCACCCACACCGATCCCCGACCCGGCGACGTGCGGCATTCCCTGGCCGACATCACCAAAGCTCAACAGGCCCTGGGGTACCGGGTCGAGGTCTCGTTTGAAGAAGGATTACGGCGTACAGTAGCCTGGTATCGAGAACGATATGAGTAGAATCCGCGTGGCGCGGGTGATTGCCCGCCTGAACATCGGCGGGCCGGCCATCCACACCATCCTGCTAACCGCCGGTCTGAACCCGACGCGCTTCGAGTCACTGCTTATCACCGGTGTCGAGGCCGCGCACGAGGGCAACATGCTCGACCTGGCGGCCAGCAAAGGAGTAGAACCGCTGATCATCCCCGACCTGGGGCGAGAGATCAGCCTGGGGCGCGATCTGCGCACCGTGTGGAGGTTATACCGCCTGTTCCGTCGTTGGCGACCGACCATCGTCCACACCCACACGGCCAAGGCCGGCACCGTGGGTAGAGTGGCCGCGCGCCTGGCCGGGGTGCCCATAGTGCTGCATACCTTCCACGGCCACGTGTTTCACGGCTACTTCAGCCCCTGGAAGACGCGCCTGTTCATCGCCATTGAGCGGGTGCTGGCCCGTTATAGTGAGCGTATTGTCACCGTCAGCGAGGGGCAGCGGACAGAGCTGGCAGGCTACGGCATCGCTCCACGCGATAAAATCGTCGTCGTGCCCCTGGGTTTTGAGCTTGACCAATTGCTGCACTGCGAGGCCCAGCGGGGTCAACTGCGTACCGAGTTGGGGCTGGACACCGAAACGCCTTTGGTGGGCATCGTCGCCCGCTTGACCGCGGTCAAGAACCACCAACTCTTCCTGGAAGCGGCCCAACTGGTTGCTCAAGAGGAACCCGCCACCCGCTTTCTTATCGTCGGCGACGGCGAACTGCGCGCCGCACTGCAAGACCGCGCAGGAGAATTGGGCCTGGCGGAGCGAACCCTCTTCCTGGGCTGGCGCTCCGACATGCCCCGCATCTACGCCGACCTGGACGTGGTGGCCCTCACCTCGCACAACGAGGGCACGCCTGTCTCCCTCATCGAGGGCATGGCCGCTGGCGTGCCAGTCGTGGCCACGGCCGTGGGTGGCGTGCCAGACATCGTGTCCGATGGCGTAAGTGGGTACCTGGTTCCCCCCGGCGACGCAGCAACGCTGGCGCAGCGCATTGTCACCCTGCTGCGAGACAGGGTGTCGGCGCGGGCGATGGGCCGCGCAGGACGCGCGTCCGTGCGCGAGCACTTCAGCCTGGAGCGACTGCTCGCTGATGTGGAGCAGCTCTACACCCAACTGCTGGCAGAAAAGGGCTTAGGCTGATGGAGACCAAGAGATTGGGCACACGAATACGTCGGCGGCCCTCGCCCGCTGAATTCCGGGCGGAGTTGAATCGCATCCTAGAGGCTTTGCGAGAATACGGGGCACAAAAAGTCATCTTGTTCGGCTCTTTCGCCAGGGGAGACTACCACGCAATGAGCGATCTGGACTTGCTCATCATCAAGCCCACTTCGCGCCGCTTCTTGGATCGCATCGGGGATGTGCTGATGCTTTGCGATTACTCAATACCCCTGGAGCCATTGGTCTACACCCCCGAAGAAATTGACCGCATGCTGGCCGAGGGCAACACCTTCTTAGAAACGGTGCTCAGGGAAGGAATAGTGGTCTATGAATCGTCACAAACGTGAAGCCAATCGCTGGCTACGCCAGGCCGAATACGACCTGGAAATGGCCATTGCTAACCGTGGGCAGGGCTTCTACGCCCTCACGTGTTTTTTGTGCCAGCAAGGAGCCGAGAAAGCCCTCAAGGCTTACCTCTACGCCCAGGGAGCTGGTCCTGTGCTCGGTCACTCCACATACACCCTGGCCCGCCAGAGCGCAGATTATGATCAGGCCTTTGAATCGGTGTTTGACATCTGCCGTCAACTCGATCGCCACTACATTCCCACCCGGTATCCAAACGGCCTGCCGGATGGCATCCCTTACGAATTCTACACCCTTGCCGATGCGGACCAGGCCGTGGAGGGGCTGCGCAAAGTGCTTGACACGGTCAAAGAAACCTTGTCCCCTGAAATCATTGAATGAGGAG
>JACIWR010000225.1 GCA_014360845.1 Anaerolineae bacterium | reverse complement strand
AACATTACGAAGTCTAGCAATTTGGCACAGGGACTCGCGGAGGCGTTAACCCCCACCTCCGCGAGTCCGGGATTTTGTGAGCTATCTTTGGTTACGTGTAGAGCCCCACGCTGGCCAGCCAGGCTATAATGACGGCGATAGGGCCGGTAATGAAGCGGGAGAACAGCACTGCCGGGACACCGACCTCGACAGTCTCGGGCTCCGCCTCACCCAAGGCCAAGCCTACGGGGATAAAGTCACATCCCACCTGGGGGTTGATGGCAAACAAGGCCGGGAGGGAGTACTGAGGTGGAATGTTACCACGCCCAATTTCCACGCCTAGCAACGTACCAATGATCTGCGCGATGACTGCGCCAGGCCCCAAAAGCGGAGACAACACAGGGAAGCCAACGATCAGTGATAGTATGACCAGGCCCAAGGGGCTGGAAGCCAAGGGGGACAGCGTATTGGCGATGAGATCACCGATGCCCGTCTTCAAGATGATCCCGATCACCATGCTGATGAAAGCCATGAACGGGAGGATGTTCTTGAGGACCTGGTCAACGGAGTCGCGGCCAGCCTGATACAACGCCCCCACGACCACCCCTACACTGCGACCAATTCTTTCCAGGAATCTGTTGATGGCACCCATTATGCACCTCCTGCTTCCGCCTCACGGCGGCCCCACATGATGGCGGTAATCCGTTCGGTGACAATGCCCCGGATGAAAATCACTACCAGACCAACCAGCGCATATCGGATAGCGAGGTCACCCAGGCCGAGCCCTAGTTGCTGAATACCGGCGGCAATACCTGCCCACACAAAGATCTCTCCTGGGTTGATGTGGGGGAAGAGTCCCAGTGGCGGGTGCACGTACGAGACAGCGGCATCGTAGAATGCTGGCTTGAACTTCTCCGGGAGGAATCTACCCATTGTGTAAGCCATGGGGTTGGTCAGGAAGAAACATGCCAGGAAGGGAAGAACGATGTAGCGCAATGGGTAGTGCCAGACCTTGTCTCCTGCGGCAATCTCGCCCACGCGGTCAATACGTTCAGGCCCGATAAGTTGAATCAAAGCGTTGACGGCGGTCATCAGCACGATCAGCAAAGGAATGATGCCGGTAACAAGGCTAACAAAGACATCACCCCCTTGCTGGAACAGGCCTATGAACCACTCAGCAGCTGTTGCTAGTGCTTGCATGTAAGTCTCTCCTTTCCTCGGGTTTCTGCAGTATGGTCTGTTCTAGCCTTTCATGTAATGCTACCACTCAACCAAGACCCTATAGACATCACCCCCTTCCCCCTGTTCACCCTGGCACGGTGTCTGCCGCCGCTTCCTGCTCCGCGTCGGCTGCCAGGATGTCTGCTGCGGCTTTTTGAAACGCCCGCCCAATCTTGGGCGGAATTCCCTCCGGGGGCCCGGCAGCTACTTCAGCTAGCGAGCGCCCTATGAGGGCCGGTACGGGCCGCAGCTTGGCGAATACCGTCACACCAGACAATTGCTCGGCATGAATCACTTTGCCGTCATCATCCACCACCAGAACTGCATAAACGCGCCGGCGATAGATGGACCCCTCCATCCCGATAGCGCACCGTCCTGCTTTACGGAGCTCATTGAAGCGAGCATAGAAATGGCGGAGTTGACGGGTGGATAAAAACAGTTGTAGAAACCAGGCAACAGCTAAACCGAGGATAAGCCAAACGTAAGCATTATTCACTATTCATCTAATCCTTCTCGGAATGCACCGTCCAAACGCAGCACCTCACGAGCTGCTGCGTCGTCCGTCACCAGCACATTCACGTGCCCACCCCGCAAGGCACCTAAAATTGCCTCCGCTTTGGCTTCTCCTCCTGCCACCCCAATCACCTGTTCGATGCTGTGTAGAGCCTCCAACTCGATCCCCACTATGCGCTGGTTAAACTCTATCTCCAAAAGACGTCCCCAGGCATCGTAATGGCGCGCACAAACGTCCCCTACCGCCCCTTGGGCCCGCAGTTGAATCAGCGCCTCCCGCTCCAGATAGCCAGCACGCAACAAACTGGAGACCTCCGGCACGGTGGAACCAATGCCCACCAGCGCCACATCCGCCTGACAAGCCAGGGACAGCGTCTCACGAATGCGCGGCTCCTGCAACAATGCTTCCCGCACACTGAGGTCTTCAACAAGCACCGGTGCATGGAGGTAACGATATTCTCCGCCGTAAATGTTGGCCAGCAAGCGGGCCAGGTCTGGCCCATCAATCAGCGGATCGCCCGTCCCCACCGCACCGATCATCTGCACCACCGTGATCGGCAGCTTGCGCTCAGGCCGCAACGCCTGCACGGTGCTGTGCACCGCCGTCCCCCAGGAGATACCCAGAATGGAACTCTCTTGCAAAACGCTCTCCAGATAGCGCGCCGCCAGCACTCCCAACCCCCGCAGAATCTCCGGGTAAGGTCGCCCCTGCCCCGCCAGGACTCGAGCATGTCGCAGGCGGAAACGCTCGGTGAGCTCCCGCTCCAACTCCGCCACCGTCTTCCAGGGGTAATGGATGATGATCTCCACCACACCATTGGCCCGCGCCTCGCGCAATAAGCGGGAAATCGTGGAGCGGGAAGTGCCAATGCGGCGCGCGATCTCACCCTGGGTTAAATTCTCCTCGTAGTATAAGCTGGCGACCTGCGCCAGAAGTTCGGTATGATCAACCATCGTTCGCAAAGATTGCTATGACACACGGAGCATCTTTTTGAGGATGCTCCGTGTGTTTGCGCATACTTCAGACGCCCTCGCGGACGTACTCGACTAGCCCTCGGCGGCCGGCGCCTCCGGCTTGGGACCGCCCGCGGCGACCTCCCAGGCGGTGGTGTTTCTCTTGTACAAGAACACTATGGCGACGAAGATCAGCGTGGCTATGGCCAAACCGATCCACCCCCCGAGTTTGCTGAAGTTCAGTAGTAACCAGGTCAGCGGGTTGGTGCCATCGCAGATGCTGCAGATCTGGGTTGCGCCCTCGGGCATCTCGAACTGGGCGTCAATGGCGGCGGCAGTGTGCAGAGGCGCGATGCTCGTGCCGATGATCAGTCCCACGGCGATGACGATAGTGCCGATAATCACGCCACGCACGATGTTGCCCCGCGTGATAGGAGCGATCATGGCCACCATGAAGGGGATCACGGCCAGGTCGGCAAAGGGCAGGATGCGGTTCGCTCCCAGCGCGCTCAGGCCGATGGCCAGTCCGATGGTGACCGGGACCAGCAACAGAGCCGTCGCGATAGCCGCCGGATGGCCGATCAGGATGGCGGAGTCGAGGCCGATGTAGAACTCGCCGCCAGCGAAGCGGGTCTTCATGAACTCGCGAGCAGCCTCTGAGATGGGGATCAATCCCTCCATCAGGATCGCCACCATGCGCGGCATCAGCAGCATCACCGCGCCCAGGTTGATGGCCAGGGCCAGAATCTTCTGCAACTGCACGCCAAAGCTACCCACCGTGGTATCGCCCAGCCAGGCCAGACAGCCCAGGAAGAAACCAATGACTACACCGAGGACGATGGGCTCACCCAGCACGCCAAAGCGCCGCTGAATCGCATCCGGGTCCGCGTCTAGCTTGTTCAGACCGGGGATAGCATCAATAAGTTTGTTGAGAGGGATAGCGATGGGCACATAGGCGGCCGAGAAACCGTGGGGAATGGAGATAGTGGGAACGTTGTAGAAGTCCTGCACGCCAGGGGCTGTCCAGTCGGCCAGGAACAGGGCAATGGCAGCATTGAGAGCCGCCGTGGCCAGAGCCAGGGCCAGGTCCTGGGAGATAGCGTAGACCAGCGAGCCGGTGAAAGCGAAGTGCCAGAAGTTCCAGATGTCTACGTTAAGAGTTTTCGTCCCCCGTATAACCAGCATAATGATATTGACTAAGATAGACAGGGGGATGATCCAGGTACCCACGGTGCCCCCAAAGGCAATGGCAGCGGCGGCCGGCCAGCCGACATCCACCACGTCCAGGGTGACTCCGGTGCGGGCGACCATCGCCTGTGCAGCACCGCCCAGATTATCCCACAACAGCCCGATAACCAGGTTGATACCCACGAAGGCGATACCGATGGTCACCGCCGAGCGGAAGGCACGTCCAGGCTTGGAGCCCAGGATAAGCCCAATGACGAAGATCACAATGGGCAGCATCACCGTAGCGCCAAGCCCCTTGATCCAGTCAATTATGGCAAACAACCAATCCATGGCATTCCTCCCTATTCAAGATCAAGTACTAGAGATAGCGATATTCCGGCTGACGATCACTGTAGTCTATGCTCCCGATATTCTCACCCCCCTTCCATGTCCATGCAGCTTTCCCGCCCCTTCACCCAAAAGTCCCTTATGGATCGAGCGGGGAATACCATGAACGCCTCTTATCTGCGCTTCTCAAAGGACGAGCGCGGATAGAACAAACAATTTCGGCAGCAACACTGTAACTCCCGGTTGGCCCTGCTGACAGGCCACCATCATCACCCTACCGCCCCTTCAGAGTCTTGCCTTGAAGCTCTACAGGTGGAGTGATCACGGCCTCAAAAGCCTGGCAGTCAGTGCATGGACGGTTTATCGTCAGCAAAGATTCGTAGTAATAGCCCGGATGGCCCAAGAGCTGTGGAGATATGTGAGATGCAGGGTGCGAGGAAGATAACGTTCAGACGCTTGTTCAGCAGGCGTGGCTTGTGCACATCTGTGCATTGATTGCACTAATTCTCAAACATATTCTACCACAAAAACGCAATTCTGTCAAAGCCCATCGCGGGTGACATGTTTTTACCGCATAAATTTTGTACGCACTACGACTGAGAGACAAAAATGGTGTACCTTCTCAATAATTTGGGGTAGGGGCAGGTCTTGCACCTGCCCGCCTGGGCGACCGCAAGGGTTCGCCCCTACATTTGTAAGAAGATACAAAAAGGTGAATGTGGAACTGCGAAGACGTAGAACCCTGGATCACCGTTGTCTTAGCTAAATCTCCACCACTACTTTGAGCCCCCGCCGTTCAACGACTGTGTCAAAAGCGCGACCAGTTTCCGCCAGCGGGAAAGTGTGACTAATCAACGGTGCTGCGCGCACAATGCCATGTCCGATGAGTTTAAGAGCAAGATCGAACTCCCGGGGCACGAAATCATGAGTGCCCGTGATCACCACGTTCTGATAGTGAACGAGATTGGGATCCAGGGGTATTTCCGTAGGCGGATAAGTGCCGGCGAATACATTGACTCGTCCCAGCGGTCCGGCCATTTGAATACCCTGCTGGATAGCAGTGGGATGTCCGACAGCTACGATCACCGCATCAGCGCCGCGCCCGCCCGTGAGTTCTCGAACAGCGGCCACGGGATCAACACCATCGCCGCCGACGACCGCGTGTGCCCCCAGGGCCTTGGCTCGCCGCCGGCGCTCAGGCAACGGCTCGCTGACGATGACCCGTGCTCCCTGCGCCCGCGCTAAAAGCATGTGCAGCAATCCAATGCTTCCCGCTCCCACAACGACAACATCATCACCCAGTCCGATACGAAGAGCACGAGTGCCGTTAAGGCAGCAAGCCAGCGGCTCGACGAGCGCTGCTTCGGTGAATAAAACTCCATCGGGGATACGCTTTACATTGCTGGCAGGAGCCACGCCGTACTCGCAGAACCCACCACGGACTCGATTATGTCGAGGATGCAGGCAATAGTTATGCCGACCTTGACCACAATAATCGCACACACCACACACCACCCGCCAGTTCACAGCCACCCGGTCCCCAACGGTGAATTCGGTCACGGCCGGGCCGGCGACCACCACTTCCCCAACCCATTCGTGACCAGGGATCAGGCTCTGAGGAAGCTGACCCTCGCGTTTAATGGAGCGCACATAAGAACGCACATCGGTGGGGCATACGCCACAAGCCCGGATGCGGATCAGCACATCGTCATCGTGGGCGATGCGGGGTGTGGGCTGGCGCTCGATTCGCAGGTCACCAGGGCCGTATAGACAGGCTGCCCACATCTCATCAGGCCATAAGTTCATGGTCGTCACTTACTCGCTTCCCCGATCATTTCATCTTGCAGACGTCGCAATTGACAAATAGTAAGCGTTTCGTCCAGCTCGACATCGGCATATGTTATAGGCGTGTCTTGGGCCACATCACGCACCAAAGTACAGCCGTAGGCCAAGCCAATGGGTAACAAGTCCTCAGCACGCGCCACCTCGGCTTTCTCAATGATGCCATAAACCGTAAACCCGCCGATGCCATCTATGCGTTCACCAGCCTTGAGGTCGCGCTTGGCCACGGCTACGGTTTCGGCCACAGGCAACCGATCAGTAGCCAGGGTTGTCTCTCCCTTCAAAACAGCCCGGGCAATGGAAATGGGCGTCTCGATATTGGCCAAGTGATAGGGACGATAGAGACTGTAGTAAGGTCCAGGTCCCATAGAAAGATAAGTCAGGTCCTTCAGAACTTTTGGTTGATCCGTAGTGAAAACCAGAAAAACACCCGGAGCTACGGATCCGAGAGCATATTCTACAACGTGCGTAGAATCTAGAACGCCGCCCTCAGCTTTGGGTACAAACACGCGAGACAGCGTCTCAGGCGAAGCCTGGGGGCCATGCATTCCCCGCACGTCAGGTACATACCCGATTCCATTCCCCAAGGATGTCATCTCTACCATTGTTTTCGTGCCATCTACAAATGAGGCCAGCATTTTCGGGTTCATGTCCTTCTCAGCGGCCTTCTTGGCACACGATTCGGGGGTAGCGGTCCGATCCAAAGGATTGTTCTTGCCTTTACCAATGCAGACAATCTCAAATCCCAGAGTGTGGGCAAAATCATAAAGGCTTTTGGCCGCTCCAGGCTCGTCGCCTATGGTCAGGGTATAGACCACACCGGCAGCTTTGGCCATGCGGCGCAGGAGATATCCCACCGTGGCATCAGTCTCCACGTTCATCTGCAGCACGTGTTTGCGGTTGAGAATCGCATCCCACGCCACTTTCGCGCCCACATCGGGTATGCCAGTGGCCTCCACGACGACATCCAGATTGGGAATCGCCGTCAGTGTAGTAGCACTGGTCAGGGCAACGCGCTTGCCTTCCTCAATAGCCGTGGCAGCGAGGGCAGCATCGGCAGCCTTAACCACTGCCTCCTCCGACACCCCGGCCTTGATATAGCCTTTAACTGCTCGCTGGGGGTCAATGTCGGCCACGGCGACAGCTCGCATGCCGACCATCAGTTCCATCTGGCAAATAAGTCCCACACCCATCTGCCCCGCGCCCACCACGCCCACGCGGATAGGTCGCCCCTGGGCAGCGCGTTCCCTTAGAAGTTCATGCAAACTCATTC
>JACIWR010000224.1 GCA_014360845.1 Anaerolineae bacterium | reverse complement strand
ATTGTTCGAACCGCCGTTCCCATTGGGCCGCCTTCTGCCGTGCTGTACGCGGGTCGGCATCGTCCAGTTGGGCGTAGATGTCGGCAAAGTCATTGCTGTTCACGCCGAAAAAGGCCGGCGCTTCCTCAGGCGGTCCGAAGTAGACCATTCGCCCCTGTGCGAGAAAACAGACGAGGTCACACTGAGTGATATTGGCCGTAGCGTGCGTCACCAGCAGTACCGTTCGCCCTCCATCGGCTAGGTGACGCAAGGTGTGCATCATTTTCTTTTCCAGACCGGGGTCCAATCCCGAGGTCGGCTCGTCCAGGAAGAACAGGTTGGGCCTGGCCAGCATCTCCACGGCAATGCTGACCCGCTTGCGCTGCCCGCCGCTGAGACTGCTGACCACCTGTTCCTTTTGGCCGATCATCTCCACCTGCTGCAAGACGGCATCAATGCGCTGTTCGATCTCCTGGGCGGAGGTATCGGGCGGCAGCCGCAATCGGGCCGCATAACGCAACGCACTGGCCACGGTCAGGTCCTTGTGAATTATGTCATCCTGAGGAACGTACCCGATCATCGCGCGGTACAGGTCGAAATGCTGATACAGGTCATCTCCATTGAGCAGCACTTGCCCCTCAGCGCGGACGAAGCCGTTAAGCGCGTTCAGAAGTGTGGTCTTGCCCGCGCCGCTGGCCCCTACCAGGGCCACAAACTCGCGAGGGTACACTGAGATGTTGATGTCCTTGATAACGTGTTTTCTTTTCGCTCCCTGGCCGACCTGACGACTCAATCGGATACCATCCAGCCGCATGCCGCCAGTGGTGGTATACTGCTGTAAACTGGTCACCTCGTACAACAATTTGAAAGGCCCGATCTGTACTACATCGCCCCGGCGCAGAAGATGGGGCCGGGAGATACGCTGCCCATTGACGAAGGTGCCGTTGGTGCTGTGCAGATCAGTAATGACATGCCCTTGCCGGGTGCGGTCAATGCGGGCATGCTGCCGAGAGACGATCGGCGCCGGCAAGTGAATATCAGAGGTGGGGTCACGACCGATGAAGATCACCGGCCTCATCCCCAAGACGGTTTGTCCCATACGAATGGTGCCGGGGAAAGGAGTAGGCACGTTGGCTGCTCCCACAGCGCGGAATATCAGACTGACCGAGTTGCCCTGCAGGTCGCCAATGCGCAAGATGTCGCCATCACGGAGAGCAGCGCTTGGCACGCGCTGCCCGTTGACAAAGGTGCCATTGGTACTACCCAGGTCCAGATAGTGCCAGACGGTACCCCGCCGTTCCAATCGGCCGTGGTGGCCGGAGACGTAGTTGAGCGGCAACACGATGTCGTTGTCCGGCTTGCGCCCAACGGTGAAAGCCTCTTGGTCGAGAACCACCTCGCGCAACGGCTGACCGGGCACGCGGATGACTAGACGGGGTTGCCCCTGCACCCCGGCATCCGGCGGGCCAGAAGACACCAGTTGCCGTCCACAGAGCGGGCAGAAACGGGCCCGGGGGTTCTTTAACTCTTTGCCGCAGAAACGACAGAAACGAGGCATTTCCTTCTCCGCAATGTCACTGGCTTGAAAAGCCGTGTAGCTTGCTCCACCTATTCACAGTTTTCACCACCGCTCCCACCAGCCATCGTCATAAAGCACATACGTCGTGCCCTCATCGGTGCGAATGATCGAACCGCGCTCGAAATCCTGCACAGAGCCATGGAAGCCGCGCTCGTGTTCGGTGGCCCAGCCCAACCCGCTGCGCACCGCCTCGTAAGTACACCAGATTTTTCCAAACCCCCGTATCGGCGTGGGCGGGCTCTCCATGGGCGCACTCTCTGGGCAGGAATATTCTGGATCTCCGTCATGCCAAATGTCCTGGTATGAAACCCATTTTCCAGTGTTGTACAGAACAGATATCAAATCAGTGTCTTCCCGCCAGAACATGCGCCCGCGTTCAAAGTGCTCTTCTCCTATCCAAGTAGTATGGGACTGATTGACTGCACAGCCCAGTCGCCCCTGCACACCCTGCCAGATGGTAGCGAATGGGCCGGTCACCGCCGGGCAGGCCGGAGTAGGGGTCTCCGTGGACAAGGGAGTAGAGGTAGGCCGTGGCGTGTTGGTCGGGCGAGGTGTGGACGTGGTCGTCGGCTCAGGTGTGTGGGTAAACGTAACCGTCGGCTTTGGCGTATGAGTCAGTGTAACCGTTGGCCCAGGAGTATGGGTCGCGGTCGCTGTTGGCGCGGTCGCCATCGCCGGCTCCCCTCCACCGTTGATCAACGCCGCCGACAGCATCACTACTAGCCCCAGCACTGCCAGCCCCAACACCACCAGCCCGCCGAGTATCCATACCCAAGTAGGTACGTGCATCGCCTGTGAGGATGATGCCTTTGCTTTCTGACGTCCGGGCGCAACCGGGGCAGCGGCAGCCATTCCCAACGCCTCCGCCATCTCTCTTGCGCTCTGGAAGCGGGCCGTCGGTTGCAACTCCAACGCCCGCATAATCGCCGTCTCAGTAGTAGCACTCACCCCAGGCACCGCCTCCCGCAGCGAGCGCAACACTTCCGGGTCCACAATCCGCTGTGTTGCCGTCGGCGGGGCCTGGCCGGTGAGGGCGTGGTAGAGAGTGGCTCCCAAACTGTAGAGATCACTGCGAGCATCCGTATGGCCCAGTTGCGAGTCATACTGCTCCGGCGGAGCGTACTCCGGCGTGCCCATAGCCCGAATGGCCGTCCGTGTACGTGGGTCACGGGGATTCCACAACTTGACCAGCCCGAAGTCCACCAGCACAGCTCGCCCTCCTCCCTGGCCGTCCCCCGATGCGAGGAAAGGGGTGATGATGATGTTCTGAGGCTTGACGTCCCGGTGGATAACCCCTTGAGCATGGCAATACCCTAACGCATCCAAAAGCTGCCCGGCCCAGATCAACACCTCCGCCTCCGGCAGCGGACCCCGCCGGGCGATAATCTCACCCAGACTTTCCCCTTCCACGAAGTTCATCACCAAGTAGGCATTGCTGTTCTCTTCAAAGAAATCTATCACTCGCACTAAGTTGGGATGGTCCAGGGAAGCCAGGACCTGGGCTTCCTGGCGAAACTGCTGGTAGAGTTGTGTCAGTGTGGAGGGGTCCAATCCTGGCTGGGGCACCATCTCCTTAACAGCCACCGGCACACTGAGGCGCGTGTCCCAGGCACGGTAGACAGCCCCCATCCCTCCCTGTCCCAGCAGGGTAACGATGCGATAACGGTGTTGTAGCATCTGACCTATGCCAAGAAACATGCCATCAACTCCTAGCGCCGGCACAAAGCGCCCTCCAGCCCCGTCTGTTCAAGGCTAGCGAAGCTTCGCCTCGAACCAACGAGTTTGTCTCACCGCAGAGCACACAGAGGGTGCAGAGCTTTCTCTATTTTTTTCTCTCTGCGCGCTCTGCGCCGTTAGACTGAGTGCCCACGCCAAAGCCTCGGCGGTGGAAAATTTGGCTTAGTCGTCAAGATTTGGGGTTACGAAGATGCCTAGACTGTATCTTCTCAAAATGTAGGGGCGAACCCTTGCGGTCGCCCAGGCGGGCAGGTGCAAGACCTGCCCCTACCCCAAATTATTGAGAAGATACCCTAGACTCATGTGTGAAAGGTAAGCACCATCCGCCCCAGCCGGATCTCGTCGCCATCGTTCAGAGGCTGACGCACGCCGGGGGAGAGCTTCTGCTTGTTGACGAAGGTGTAATTGGTGCTGTGTAGATCCTCGATGAAGCACTGATTGCCCTGAATAGTGATCTTGGCGTGGCGGCGAGAGATGCCCGCGTCATCCCCACCATGAGGCGACAGGTCAATCTCCGGGAAAACATTGCTCACCGGGTCTTCCCGCCCGATGAGAATCTCTGCTTTGCCCGGCGGAAATGCCAGGCGCGCGCCACTGGCCTGGACTATTAGATATGGCTGCACAGTGACCGACTGCACCGGCGGCTGATACCCCGGTTGGACGGGCGGCGATGGTACAACAGCCGGTCCGGCTGGCGGAGAGGCTGCAGGGGGCTGCGCGGCCGGAGCGGCACCCAGAGCTGCTCCGCAGTTATCGCAGAATACATCGCCGGGATTCACACTTGCTCCACACTGAGGGCAGGTGATTACGGCCGCGACAGGTGGCGATGGTGCAGCAGCCGGCCCGGCCGGCGGGTAAACCGCGGCAGGTTGCGCCACAGGCGCCACGGGTTCCACGGGGGCGGACGCCAACGCCGCACCGCAGTTCTCGCAGTAAGCCTCACCAGGAACGACGCTGGCCCCACACTGGGGACAGGTGAGACCGCCAGCGACCGGTGCGGGTGCAGGAGATGGGGTCACACCCACCTCCGGCAGTTTTGTTCCACAGTTGTCGCAGAAAACCGCATCATCTTCCATCTGAGTTCCACACTGAGGACAGATCTTCATCGTGTTTCCTCCTTAATCTGATTGGGGATTTGGTGCATTAGCTCAATTAGTCATTGACTTCCGGAACACCATCGAGCTTCTGGGTCAATTTGCGCGTCTCGTAACGCAACTTCTTGGTGCCGGCCGCGGACATCTGCCCACCCTGCTCCAGACGTTCGGCTTCCTGCAGGGCCGTCTGCGCCAGTTCGGTCTCGCCCATGTCCAGCAGACGTGTGGCGGCGGCGCGCAACTTCTGGGTAGCGGCTACGATGTTCCCCATCGCTGCCTCGTCTAACGCCCGCGTCTGGAGCTTGTGGGCAGTTACTTTTTCGATGATGTTCATCACCTGTGGATCAGTCTGTTGCGCCAGTTGGGGATCGCTGGTGAAATTCATCAAGATGTCAACCTTGACTTTCTCTCCTACCAACCCCAGTGCCGGCACGTCATAACCGACTTCGGCTTGAGCAATACGGTAGCGGCCTTCCTGCCGGGGAGGCACCAGGAGTTCCACCAACACGCTTTGCCCCTGATCCTTTTCCATATCACCCAGATCAACCTGCACGTCGCGGTCCGAGAGGACGCGATGATCCAGTTTACTGATCACGGGTAGCACCTGCCATACCGCCCGCGGGCTGACCCCTGTTACCAGGCGCAGGATCATCTGTGCGTTCTGCACCACTGTCCCTTTGGCCATGCTGACCATATCCTCGAAAACACGGGTGATCCTTGCCGGCTGATCAATGAAATCGGATAGCCCGCCGCTTTTAGTGGCAATCTCATCCAGGAGTTCTTCGTTCCAATCTTCACCCAGACCCAGGGCATACACCGGCACACCCATCTGCCCCAGCTCCGAAGCCAGTTTGATGCACTTCTTTTCATCGCCAAAGGTTTCTCCATCAGTGAGAAGCAGCATCCGGTTGACGCGGTTAGGATCCAGAGCTTTGCGTAGCTCGTCCATCCCGCTTTTCATGCCTTTGGAGATAGTCGTTCCTCCGCCATCACGGATACTATCAATCTGCTGCTGGATGGCAACTCTGTCAATCACCGGCTGGCTGGGGACGACTACCTTGACTTTATCGTCGAAAACAATCACTGAGACGTAGTCCTGTGGCCCCATCTGATCAACAGCCAATTTGGCGGCGGCTTTCAAGTTACTCAGTTTCTCTCCACTCATCGAGCCTGAATGATCAAGCACCAGGGCGAAGTTGAGCGGCATCTGTACCCCAGACAGAGAAGCAGCCGGCATGGCCTCGATGAGCACGTAGGCCAGTTGCTGCCCACCGGTAACGGGCAGGTTGGGTTTATTCAGTGTGCACGTCAGGTTTACTTCTTCGGACATTCACAGTACCTCCTGTTTGCGTCACCGACCTGAAAGGTCAGCAGGTTCCGCCAGTTTGCAGCTACGGTACCGGGCTGAAGGGCCCGAGGCCATCTCTAGCGCCACCTGGCTTCGACGTGAGCTCAGCCGAACGTTCTACGGCGGCGCGTTTCTCGCAGGAGTACGCGCCTGCCGTGTTGCCAGGCTGGTCACAAATACAATCACCACTCCCACCAGGGCTAACGCCAATCCGATCAAGGTAAACCAGAAGCCATGCCGCACCTGGATTAGTGTGCCCAGGCCGCTTGGATCAGAGCGGGCTTGCTGCACGCTCGCGAAAAAGGCGCACGAGGGACAACAAGCAGCCAGGCCAAACAGGATCGCCAGCAAGGGCAAGAGGCGATTGACAGCAAGTGATAGCGATTTGACGAACAGGTTCACTGCCAGGCCTACCAATCCAATCAGCATCAACGCCAATGCTCCCAACGGCACCAGGATCAGGATCGTCCACGAAGCATCAGCACCATACTGGGCATACTGCGAGGATTGGGTGACGATGTCCAAACCACTGAGTTGGAAGTTGCCACAGGAGGCCCAGGGCAGCATAAAAGCGAACAGGGCAATCAGCCCGCCGATGGTCAGGAGGCCATGACCACCCAGCAGACTAATATTGCCAACCGAGGTAGCAGTGCCTGGAGTGACAGCAGACGCGGCGTCCTGAACAGGCGAAGGTGCTGGTGGCAAGCCGGCACCGGCTCTTTCAGGTCGGTACACCGGCTGAGGTTGAGGAGGGCGTATCTCTGTCAATAGGGCACCGCAGCGGGCGCAGAAACGCGCCCCAGGACGATTTTCCTTCCCGCACGATGGACAGTTCATTTCGCATTGCTCCTTTCTGTCTATAATCCAGACCCCGCCGCAGGTGTTAGCGGAAAATATGGGGGCGGGCATTCATGTACTTACTCAACCGAGTCAGCGAAAGCCCATAAGCCACAATGGCCATCGGCACAGTGCACAGACAGCCGAGTCCCCCTGTAGCCAGGTCCACGGGAATGCCGATCATCAAGCCCACAATAATCCAACCGACCAGAATAGCTATTCCGGTTCCCGTCTCGCCAGCGTAGATCCACCCCAGGCCAAGCAGCAGGATTTCCAGAATATAAGCTATCGCCTTGTCCTTGGTGGGCTGCCAGGTTCCGGCGGCGTATGGTACGCCGGCAGGGGGATAGCTGGAAGGTGCTGCCTTCGGCACGTTTGGCGCAGGTTGAGCCGGCAAGGCTTCCCCGCAGCCACGACAAAACCGCGCATTAGGACGATTACTCGCCCCACACGATGAGCACTTCATGCAATTCCTCCTCATCTGGCTAGACGTAGCGGTCAACTGGAGTGTCAGCCTTATAGCGGGCAGGGTCGTTCGTCGCTACATCCCATGTCATACCTTGCTCCCTCAAAAGGTCAGGACTTTCTCGGCCGGATTGCTGCTAGACCTGCTATGCGGGGCTCTGCTGTGAACTGGCAGAGTGTTTCACTACTCCTGTGGGATCAGGTTATCTACATAGGACCAGGTATTATACCAGGCTCGGTCATTATAGTATGGCGACTCGTATTCACGA
>JACIWR010000223.1 GCA_014360845.1 Anaerolineae bacterium | reverse complement strand
TGGGCCGCCCCGACGACATCACTGAAGCACTGAACCCCTTATGCCACTGGCTCAGTGCCCTCACTCCCTCAGTGCTTCAGTGATCCCAATGCCCCAAACTTCTCCAGCACCATCCGCTTCGTCCGATACTCCCCCCACCGTTCCTCGTCCTTCCGCCTCACGATGGGGAACGTATCCAGGATGTACGCCAACTCCTCCTGCGTGAGGCCGTAGAGGTGGGCGTAGAGCGCGTCCAGTTCCGCCCGCAGCACCGCGCGGCGCTCTTCATCCCAGACAAACGGCGGTGGATGCGCCCCGGCCGCCCACGCCGGCGGCGGGGAGGTGTGCACCGGCGCGTCCTTGAACCAGCGCGCCCACGTTTCCGCGCCGACCTCCGCCAGCACGTCCGCGGCGAAGGGCTGCAGGTCCCAGGCGGTGTAGGTCAACTCCACCACGCGGGGGACGATAAAGTCGAGGAGGTCAGGGGTATAGCGGGTGGGGGGAAGGACGGGGAGTTGCTTGACGATGAAGAAGTTGAGCGATGTTCCACCCATCTTTTGGCGCACTGCGAAGTCGAAAGGCAACGAGTTCAAGTTGGCGACAAGAGCTGCTGCCAGCAGTCTCCGCTGACCAAGCAATAACAGGGGAGCCTTGTTGCTCATCGCTGACCAAGGCAACAGAGTGAAAACGCCGGTTCGCTCATTGGTTGTGTTGGAGATGTCACGAAAAGCTAATACCCATCCCGGATCGGGTTTCAACCGGGCAATTACCTCACTTTGCTCCACCCAATACCATGAATGCACTATAAAGGCTGGGTCGCTATACTGCTCCTGAGTGGGAGTTGGCAGGTGAACGTCGCTGCGGCCTTCAACACCCGCGTAGGTGCCAAACCGATGGTCAAAGTGCCAGAACATCTTCGCCTCATACAGCGGCAAATACACCTCCTCCCCGCGCACAAAGCGGTTGCCCTCCAGCATGAAACCCTCCGCTTCCAACTGCTCCCGCGTGCGGAAGAGGTGGGAGTCGTTGGTCATATGAAACATCGCAAGAAAGTGTACACCCCACGGATTCTCCCCCGTCGCCTCGTTCACCAGCACCGGCGCGGCGCGGTAGAGTTTGCGCGTCAGTTCGGCGTCGCGGCGGGTGCGAAAGACCGGCACGGTGCGCGTGTTGGGGTTGATCAGCGCCAGGTCCTCCCGGCTCAACCCGAAACGCCGTTCCGGGTCGGACAACTCGTCGGCGGTGTGCAAGAAGAAGGCATACTCGGCCTCGGGCGTGCCCCCGCCGGTCAGGGTGAGTAGGGCAAACTTGTAACTGCGGTGTGTGCCGGGGAACAGCCCTTCGCGGTTCTCGAAATCGTACAGGCTCGCCAGTTGGCCGCTCTCCACCAGGTCGGCGAAAAAGTCGCGGTAAGTGTAGTCGGTGGCGATGCCGGTGGGCACCACCAGGCCCGCCCGCCCGTCGGGGGCCAGCAGGTCCCGCGCCAACTCGGCAAAGACGGCGTAGGTGTTGATGTCACCGCCGGAGGTCAGCGGGAAGCGGCCCGCAGTCCGCAAAAAGTGGCCTGTGGCTTCGCTGGCGCGCAGAGCGGCGGTGTAGGCGGCGTGCAGGGCCGGGTTGGTCTGAGGCAGGCGGGCGATCAGCTTGCGGCGGGCAGCGGCGGTGCGGGCGTTGGCGATGGCAGCGTCCTTGTCGGCAAAGAACTCTTTTTCCTGGAGTTTGATCCGCTCCCAGGGCGGGTTGCCCAGCACCACATCGAAACCGGCACTGGAACCTCCCGAAGGTTTGGAACCTTCGGGAGGTTGAAAGACGTCGGGGAACTCGAGGTGCCAGTGGAAGAAGCAGTACTGCTCGGCCAGGGCCTCGATCTGGGCCAGTGCCTCCGGCGGCAGGGCTTCGGGACCCTCGTCCTGCAAGCGCATGAACTCACCGTGGGTGGGGAACCACCCTCCCGCAGGGTCGGAACCTGCGGGAGGCTTGACGAGCGGCCAGAAGAAGGCCGCCGTCCAAAAGTCGGCCTCCAATTTCTGCCGCCGGTAATGGGCCTCAGTGATGTACTCCGCGTACTGCTCCCGCGCCAGGCGGGGTTGCTCCTCCGCCAGTTGGCTCAATCGCCGCCAGCGCTCCAGATCTTCGGGAGTCTCAATCACCGTCACCCGCCAGCCCAGCGGCAATTGTCCCGCCTGCTCCTCGCGGTTGCGCTTGCGGATAGCGTTGGCCGTGGCCCGGTCGTTGCCGGTGATGCTCCCGTCGAAGGCTTCGGTGGGAAGGCCCTCGGCCATCAACGCCGGCGTGGCCCCGATCAGCGAGTTGCCGCACTTGATGTGGTGGTCCAGGAAACTGAGGGGCTTATCGCGCACGCTGGCGTTGATCCACAGGCTGACCTTGCACAGCTCCACGGCCATGGGGTTCACGTCCACGGCGTAGATGCAGTGGGCCAGCACGTCCCGTTTGGCCGCCTGGACCTGCGCTTCGCCAGGATACTCGTCCCCGGAGCGGAGGCGGGCCAGTTCCGCGCCCAGGGCGTTGTTGGCCTTGACCAGGAAGTGGCCGGAGCCCGCCGCCGGGTCGCACACCTTGATGGACAAAATAGCCGCCTCGCCAGCCTGGCGCTGCGCGGCGGTGAGGCCGGCGTAATCACTCAGCAGGCCCGCCGTGGCTTCGCCGATGGCCTTCTCCTCGATCACCGGCAGGCCGGCCGCCGCCAGCCGCTCCCGTGCCACCGGCAGCAGTGCGCTCTTGATCAGCTCGTTGACCAGCGACGGATGGGTGTAGTAGGAGCCGGTGGTCTTGCGCTCCGAACCGCGCGGGTCCAGAAAGAAGGTGGTAGCCGGGATCTGGCGGCCGTTGACGTTCTCTGGAGCTGTGCTAACGCGTGGGGTAAAGTCCAGCAGGCTCTCGTAGATGGAACCCAGCTCCTCCACGCCCAGGTCGGCATAGGAGATGCGCTGCAACACCCCCTCCCGCTCGATGAGGGTCAGGGCGCGGATGGCGCGCAAGAGGTCCGAGTTGCGCACCGCCCGCCCGGCCAACAGGGGCGTCCGGTCGTCATCGAAGAGCATGCCGTCATAGCCGAAGATACCCAGCTCCGGCACGCCTTCCCGCACCATGCGAAAGGTGACTTTGAGCCCTTCCCACAGGTCGGTGAAATCGTCCTCGCCGGGGATGTCCCCCTCGGCACGGGCGCGCAGGGCGGCGATGGAGTAGGCCTCGGCGTAGAGGGAGTCCCGGCCGGGCATCATGCCCCGCTGCTCGGCGAAGAGCAGGAAAAGAATGCGGTAGATGATGTGCAGGATCTCGGCGTAGTAGGCGCGGCAGAGCGCCGCGTCGGCCTGCAGACGGCGGATCAATTCCCCGTCGAGAAAGCCGTTGCCCAGGGTCTCGATGGCCTGGCGCACCTGCCCGCGCAGGTCTTCCCCTACCTTGATCCCGGTAGCAATAGAGTCCTTGTAGAACTGCTCTAACGGAGCCAGCCCTCCCTCTGTCCCCCCCACCTGCGGGGGGGATGTAAGGGGGGGTATGAAGCGGCTGGCGTGGCACAGGCGGTAGAGGGCGCGAAAGTCGCCATAATTGCGGGTCTCGAAGATGGACTCCAGGTCGAACTGGACGTAGCCCTTGGTGAAGGTGTGGTGGTAGTCGCGCAGCAGGCGCAGCAGGATGCCGTTGCTCAGCACGGCCCAGCGGTCGGCGGGGCTGACGTTGAGGAAAGCCTGGAGCATGTCGTGGGGAGACCTGGCTTTGAGGCCCCGGCCAATGGCCATCCGGGCATCCAGGTCCTGAGAAGGGGCTACGGTGTGCAGCACAGGGGCTCCTTCGCCCGACCAGCCCCGGTGGGAGAGGGGATAGCGCAGCTTGCCTTCCTCGTCCAGGATGGTGTCACCGCGCAGGTAGACCGGGTCAAAGTCCAGCACCTGGAACAGGGGCAGCAACCAGCGGGCGCGGACCTGGGAGACGTCCATCGCCGGCAAATCGGCGCGGATGGCGTCCCAGCGCTCGATGAGCAGCTCCCAGGCAGCGGCGATGGCCTCCTCCAGCGCGGCGGGGCTTTTGGGTGCCTCGGCCCAAGGCAGGGCGAAGGACTCCGGTTCCACCCCGCGCTGACGCGAGCCAGGTTCGCGGATGTTCTCGATGAAGGCGGCACTGATCAGGCCGCCGGAGGTGGTGATGTGGGTGGATGTGGTCACTCTCCGCCCTCCTCTTCCCCCGTCAACCGTTTTCGCACCCAGGCCAGGGCATCCCCCGCCGTGCCGATGCGCAACCCCGATCGGGCCGCTACGCCGGGATCGTCTATGAAATGCCGCCGATTGAAGCTCACCAGGTAGTCCACCCGGGCTTTCATCGCCGCGACCACGATGGGCACATCCGCCTCATGGACGACGATGTCCCGGTGGGCCGCCACCTCCTCCGGCGAAGGGTCACGCACGATGCGCAGCCCGCTGCTGCGCAATGCTTCCCGGTAGTACGCCAGAGCGCCGGGCACTTTGCGGGCCACCGCCCGTTCCGTCTCCGTCACCACCTGCTCAGAAACCGTGATGGTCACCAAACCCGCTTCCCCCAGCAAGAGCAGGCCCCGAGCCGCTCCATCGGCGGAGACGACGCCGGCGAAAAGAGCGCTGCTGTCCAGAAACAGATCAGGTCTGGACATAGTGCTCCCGGTAATAGCTTTCGCGTTCCCGATCCAGCGCCTCCAGCATCTCCTCCACGGTCACCCCCTCCTCTGCCATCAATTTGGATACCTGATTCCCCAAACGGGCTACCTGCGAAACCTGAGGAGTCAACAGGAAAGAGCCGTCGCCCAGGTCCACCAGGGTGAAGAGGTCCCCCTCATCCAGGCCATACTGGCGCCGCAGTTCTGCGGGCAGGGTGATAACCCCCTTACGCCGGATCTGTACCGTCGTTGTGGTCATTGGCTTTCCTCCACGGAAGAATTTCGGAATTTCTTCCGTAATTATAACCCGGATAGCGGACGCGGTCAAGTCCAGCATTGTAAGGAGAGCTTGTGACGGTGAAAACGCGCTTGTTCAAGCGGGAAACAGCACCGTTACCGTCAGCAGGTCGAAGCTCCCCGGCGACAGATCATCAATCCCCTGCAGCCACACGGCTGTCTGCGCCCCCTCCCGTTGTGCCATCTGCTGCTTCATGCTTTGCCGCTCGGCCAACAGTTCCCGTCGCCGTGCCTCCACCGCGTCCGCTAATAGCCGCTCCAGTCCCCTGATAGACAGTGCATCGGTCAACACCTCCCGCACCTCGGCCTCGGTACGGGTCTCAGGACCGGGAGAGGCGCGCAGCAACTGCCGGGTCGCCTCCGCGTCCAATGGCCTGCCGCCGTATACCGGCACCGCCACCGGCAGCAACTCCTCCACAATGGAGGCCGGTTTGGTGTTCACCACGTAGCGGGCCAGCAGGTGGAACAGCGCCGTCACCTCCTCCACATCCGGCGTGACAACGTAAGCGGTGCGCCCGTAGTGGGGCGCATTGCCGTGCGCCCCTACACGGAAGGCGTTCTGCTTCACCTCTTCGATCAGCCGCCGCACCAGCGGGTGGCCCACGTCCAGCAGCGTCAGGTCCGGGTCGTCCAGCGCCCACTCGGGGTCAAAGGTCGCCCGCTCGATCACCTCCCCTACCGAAGCCGTCTGCAAAGCCGGGTGGGTGACGGCTATCCGCCATGAGCCGTCCGAGTTTTCGGTCACGCTACAGCCAAAGCGGTTCAACCCGCTGAACACAAACTGCCGGATCTGCTCCGGCGAGCCCACCGTGGCCGCCGTCTCTTCCAGCCGGCGCTCGATCTCCGGCAGGCTGATGTGGGTCTGACCATAGAAGGAGTCCCCCTTGATCCGCTCCAGTGTCTCCTCGGCGAAGGGATCTTCCGCTGCCCCAGCCTCTGCCGGTCGCCAATCGTCGAAAAAACTGAGCTGTCGCGGGCCCAGGGTGACCTCGTGCTGTTCCAGCAGGTCCAGAATGCTGGTCTCGTCGCCAAAGTAGGGCGGGGAGAAGCCGTAGTCCCGCCGGATCTGGGCCGCCTTCTCCACCAGCACTTTCAGGATGGTGGCGTCCAGCGTCTCGTCCATGACCATCGTCCGCACGTAAACCACCGGCTTGCGCTGCCCAAAGCGGTCCACCCGGCCGTTGCGCTGCTCCAGGCGATTGGGGTTCCAGGGCAACTCGTAATGGATCACCTGGGCGGCGGCGTGTTGCAGGTTGATGCCCTCGGAGATGGCGTCGGTGGCCACGAGGATGCCCACCTTGGCCCGCTCAAACTCCAGAAATATCTCGCGTCGTTGCCGCTCGTTCAGCCCGCCGTGGATGGTCAACACTGTGGCGTGGGCGTAGCGCTTGTCGCCGCTGATCTGCCGCGCCAGGTAGTTCATGGTGTCCACATAGCGGGTGAAGATCACCACTTTGGGATAGGTGGCCAGCCGCTGGCGGAGGGTCGTGTCCAGCAGCTTCTGCAGCTTGCTGTCGCGGCGGGGGGTGACTTTCTCCGCCTTCTTCAGCACCTCCTCCAGGAGTTCCAGCTCAGCCCGGATTTCCTCCGACGAGCCGTAGACCAGCCGCTCGGTCCGCTGCCCGGCCTCTTCGTCGCTCAGCCACTCGCCGGTGTCCTCGTCCAGAACGTTGGCCCGGGCCACTTCAGGCGGGATAGGGGTTTCCTCTTCGATGGTCGCATGGGCCAGCCGCTGCTTCAGCCGCTCCCGGCGGTTGCGCAACGAACAGCGCAGCGCCTCCGGCGAACTGAGGGCCCGCTTGTGCAGGTGCATCACCGTCCAGTGGGCCAGCGTCCGCACCTGGACGCTGCCGCCGGCTGCGTTCTGCAATACCAGCCGGCCATAGGCTTCGACGGCGCGGATGGCGTCCATCTCGTAGACCGTGGGCGGCACGATCACTTCAGCCTGGTCCCGCTCCGGGAAAGGGCTGCGGTTCGGACTATCCTGGAACCAGGCCTCCACGTCCTGCCGCCGTCGCTGGCAGACGTGGCGCTCGGCCACCGCGCGGATGATCTGCGGGGCGTGAACCGGACCGGTCACGGCCCCCACATCCAGCATGCGTAGCAGGCTGGCGAAAGAGTCGGTGTAGCCGTTGTGGGGCGTGGCGGTCAAGAGCAGCAGATGGCGCACGCGGGGGCTGGCAGCCAGCGCATCGGCCAATTCCCAGCGGTCCATCCGTACCCGCTGCTCCGGCCCGCTCTGGTGCGGCTTGGCCACCTGATGCGCTTCGTCTATCACCACGATGTCCCACTGCTGCTCCAGAATCTGGTTCTTGATAGCCGGCTGCTTGGCATAGTCCACCGAGGTGATGAGGTAGCGATAGTGTTCCCAGGGGTTGGCGCCGGCG
>JACIWR010000222.1 GCA_014360845.1 Anaerolineae bacterium | reverse complement strand
CTGGCCGACGCTGTTTTTCAGGAAGGTAAGTACGTGCAATCCTTCCCGGCCTTTGGGGTGGAACGGCGCGGCGCCCCCGTGATGGCCTTCACCCGCATAGACGACAAACCTATCCGCATCCGCACGCAGATTTACACCCCCGATCACATCATGGTCCTCGACCCCACTCTACTGGAGGTGGTGGATGTCACCGCCGGCCTCAAAGACGGGGCCTGGATTCTGATCAACAGCGCCAGGCCACCGCAGACTTTCGCCTTCCCGCAGCAGTATCGCGTGGCTACGGTGGACGCTAACGCCATCGCGGTCAAATATCGCCTGGGGCCGCGCAACGCGCCCATCGTCAACACCGCCATCCTGGGGGCATTTGCCCGCTTGACGGGCATCGTCGGCCTGGAGACGTTGTGCGAGGCCGTGCGCGCCGCAGTGCCCGTTAACCCAGAAGGTAACGTGGCTGCCGTGCGAGAGGCTTATGAGTTGGTAGCGGGAGAGGAATGATGAAAAAGGAAACCGAAGCCAAAGTTGTGACTTTTACCAGCGAGGCCGAGATGCCCATGATGCCGGCCTCCGTGGCCAGTACGTTGTACAACAAGACGGGCTCATGGCGCTACATGCGGCCCCTTTACGCGAACCAGACTCCGCCCTGCAATGCGGCCTGCCCCGCCGGGGAGGACATCGTGATGTACCTGCAGCTTACCGCCCAGGGGCGCTACGCTGAGGCCTGGCAGACCATCGTCCGCGAAAACCCGTTTCCGGGCGTGTGTGGACGAGTGTGCCCTCACCCCTGTGAGAGCGAGTGCAATCGTGAGCATCTGGGGGGAGCTATCGCTATCCACTGTCAGGAGCGATTCCTGGCCGATTACGCCGCCGCCCACGAGTTGGACCTGCCGGCGGTGGACGCCCCGCCGCGGGAAGAGCGAGTAGCCGTGGTCGGCGCCGGACCCGCTGGCCTATCCTGCGCCTATCACCTGCGACGCATGGGCTATCAGGTCACGGTCTTCGAGGCGAAGGAGCAGCCCGGCGGCATGATGCGCCTGATACCGGAGTATCGCCTGCCCAGGAAGGTGCTGGAGCGCGAGATTGGGGCCATCGTCGCCCTGGGCGTGGAGATGAAAACCGGTGTGCGCCTGGGAGTAGACCTGAGCTGGGAGGACTTGCAGGACTATGCGGCGGTGTTCCTGGCCGTGGGACAGAGCATCAGCCGCGAGTTGGGCGTGCCCGGCGAGGACGCTGCGGGCGTGCTGCACGGGATTGAGTTCCTGGCCCAGGTGAAGCGGGGTCAGAAAGTGGGCCTGGGGCAGAAGGTCGCCGTCATCGGCGGGGGGAACACGGCCATGGACGCCGCGCGCACGGCGCGTCGCCTGGGGGCCGAAGTGACCATCCTCTACCGCCGCTCGCGGGCCGAGATGCCGGCCATTGACGAAGAAGTGAACGAGACGCTGGATGAGGGCGTCAAGATCGAGTTCCTGTGCGCGCCGGTGGCCGTGCTCACCGAGAACGGACGTGTGCGCGGTCTGCGCCTGACCAGGATGGAGCTGGGCGCACCCGATGCCAGCGGGCGACGGCGTCCCGTGCCCGTGGCCGGTTCCGAGTATGAGCTGGAGTTCGATACCGTGATCCCCGCCCTGGGGCAGGTCGCCGATCTGTCCTTCCTCCGCGCAGAGGTGCAGACCGAGCGCGGGCGCATCATCACCGACGAGAGGACGGCCACCGCCTGCCCGCCCGTCTTCGCCGGTGGGGACGCGGTCACTGCCTTTGGCACGGTGACGGCCGCCGTCGGTTCCGGCAAGCGGGCGGCTCTGGCCATTGACTGTTTCTTGCGCGGTATCGAGCGTCCTTTCCCGGACCTGGCGCACAATGTGCAGGCCGCGCCCCGACGCCGTGACCCCACCGTGGTACGCTTCGAGAATTTGAATACGGCCTATTTCGAGGAGGAGCCGCGTCCCCAGGAAAGACAATTGCCCGCCGCCGAGCGCGTGACCTCTTTCGCGGAGGTCAATCAGGGCTACGGGGAGGAAGTGGCCCTGAACGAGGCACGGCGCTGCTTCTCCTGCGGCACGTGCAACGAGTGTGATAACTGTCTTATCTTCTGTCCGGACGTGGCCGTTTTGCGCGGGGACAGTGACGACGAGCCCTTTGTCTTCAACTATGATTACTGTAAGGGCTGCGGCATCTGCGTCAGCGAGTGCCCGCGACACGCCATCGTCTTTGAAGAAGAAGTGAAGTTCACCAAGACCTAAACATGGAAAGCCATGCTCCTCGACGGGTCTGCCACCGCCGGGAACGCGGGTCGCAGTTCCGCCTGGAGCAACTTTTCCATGATCCTGCGACTTGATGGGGTAGAACGAGTTGTTCGCCCTTTTTGAGGAGGCTACGCTATGAAGAAAGTTGTCACCGGCAATTACGCCGTATCCTGGGGGGCCAGGCTGGCTCGCGCGCAGGTCATTGCCGCTTATCCCATCACGCCCCAGACCTCTATCATTGAGAAGTTGGCCAGCTTCTGCGCCGACGGCGAGATGGATGCTCGCTTCATCAAGGTGGAGAGCGAGCACTCGGCTATGGCTGCCTGCATCGGGGCCTCGGCGGCTGGAGCGCGGGCTTTCACCGCTACCTCGGGCCAGGGGCTCCTGCTGATGCACGAGGTCGTGCACTGGGCGGCCGGTGCACGCCTGCCCATCGTCATGGGCGTGGTCAACCGCGCCATCGCTCCCGGTTGGAGCATCTGGACCGAGCAAGGCGACACGCTATCGCAGCGCGATACCGGCTGGTTGCAGTTTTACTGTGAGACCAACCAGGAGGTGCTGGACACCACCATTCAGGCTTTCAAGATCGCGGAAAGCGTTTTCCTGCCGGCGATGGTCGTCTTGGATGCCTTTGTTCTCTCCCACACCTCCGAACCGGTGGACATCCCCGATCAGGCGGATGTGGATGCGTTTCTGCCCCCGTATCGTCCGCAGTTGAAGTTAGACCCTGCCGACCCGCGCGCCTTTGGCGCTCTGGTCCTGCCCAGCGAGTACATGGAGATGCGCTACAAAATGCAAAAGGCCATGGAACGGGCCCTCGTTGTCGCCGAGGAAGTGGATCGCGAGTGGGGCGAGCACTTCGGACGGCGTTGGGGCCTGGTGGAGCCTTATCGTCTGGACGACGCCGAAATCGCCCTGGTCACCTCGGGGACGGTGACCGGCACTTCGCGAGAGGTGGTGGATGCGTTGCGCGAGGAAGGGGTGAAGATCGGGTTGCTCAAAGTTCGCCTGTTCCGACCATTCCCCCACCAGATAATTCGGGAGACGTTGGCCGGGGTACGGAAAGTGGCCGTCATTGATCGCAACATCTCCTTCGGAGACAGTGGAGTGTTCGCGCAGGAAGTGCGCGCGGCCCTGTACAGGGCGGATGCACGTCCCCCGGTGTTCGACTTCGTCGCCGGACTGGGAGGGCGCGACATCGTCCCGGAGACCATCCGCGAGATCGTGGATTACACCCTGGCCCACGACGCGCCGACGGAGGAGTTCACCTGGATTGGGGTGAAAACGTGAGGCTTCAAGCTCAAATTGCAGGTTCAATGGTCAATTCGCCAACCCGCAACCCGCAACCCGAAACCTGAAACCCCGCAACCCGCAACTTCAGGCGCCCCTCCCAAGCTGCAGGAGATAGCCTGAGGTGGATTTGTGAAATAGACTGTGAGGAGTAAAAACATGCGTGAGCCAAAGACTTACGCCCGAAACTACGAGATACCCGAGGAAGAGCTGACCTATTCGGGCAGCGTGTCCTGTCCGGGATGTGGGGCTACGCTCTCGATGCGCTATGCCCTGAAGGCGCTGGGCTCGAATACCATCGTGGTGATCCCGGCCTGCTGTTGGTCCATTATCGCCGGACCGTTCCCATATTCCTCGCTCACCGTGCCCATTTTTCACACCGCCTTTGAGACGGCGGGCGCTGTGTCTTCGGGCATCAGCGCTGCATTGGACGTGCTGGGCAAGAAAGACACGACGGTGCTGGCCTGGGCCGGTGACGGTGGGACGTTCGACATCGGTTTGCAGGCTCTCTCTGGGGCGGTGGAGCGCAACGAGGATTTTATCTACGTCTGCTATGACAACGAGGCGTACATGAATACCGGCATTCAGCGCTCTTCGGCCACGCCGTGGATGGCCTGGACGACGACGACCCCGGTGAGACATCCCAAAGAAGAGCCGAAGAAGGACATCGTGGCCATCATGGCCGCCCACCGCATTCCCTATGCGGCCACGGCCACCGTAGCCTATCCCGACGACATGATCGCCAAGTTCCGCAAGGCCAAGAGCATACGCGGGGCTAAATTCATACACATACTCTCTCCCTGTCCGCCCGGCTGGAAATCCGAGGCCAGCGATAGCATCAAGCTCACCCGCCTGGCGGTGCAGAGCAAGGTCTTCCCTCTGTACGAGATCGAGCACGGGGAGAAGGTGACTATCAACGTGTGGCCCAAGGATGGCGGGGTGCCCGTGAGTGAGTACCTCCGCCTGCAAGGTCGTTTCCGTCACCTGAGCGAGGACGCCATCGCTGCTATCCAGGCCGAAGTAGATCGCAACTGGGAGCGTTTGCTGAAAAAAGCGGAGATGTCGATGCCGTGACCCTCTACCACGGCCTCCTGTAGCGCGGACTCCCAGCCTACCACCTGGCTCAACATGGGGAGCAATGGCGTGCGTCAAAGAACACACCTGCTGGCTCTGAGCGGATACGTCCTGTTGACCGGCGTGCTGACCTGGCCTGTACTTCCTCGCCTGAGCACGCATCTGGCCGGTGGACCGGACCCGGACCTGTGGGTCTTTCAATGGAACAACTGGTGGCTCCGACAGGCCCTGCAACGGGGCATCAACCCTTACCACACCGACTTGCTCTTCCATCCCCAGGGGGTGAGCCTGACCGCCCACAGCTTCAGTTGGGGGATGAGTGCTCTGTGGTTGCTCCTGGAATCGCTGGTGGGGCCCGTCGCCGCTTACAATCTGACGCTGTTGCTCACTTTCGTTCTCAGCGGGTACACGATGTATCTGTTGGCCCGTGAGTTCAGCGATCACGCGGGCGCGGCCTTCGTCGCCGGACTGGTGTTGGCCTTTTGTCCTTATCGGCTCTCCCAGAGCACAGCTCATATCTCGTTGGCGGCAATGCAGTGGTTGCCGCTGTTTATGCTTTATCTGGTGCGCACGGTGCGCCGGTGCTCCGTGCGCACCGCTGTGCTGAGCGGAGTGTTCCTGGCCCTGGCGGGATTGGAGTGCTGGCACTTTCTCACCTTCGCCGGGCTGTGGAGTGGGCTGTACGTGGTCTACAGCCTGGTTTTCGAGCGGGGCAAATGGCGCTGGCGGGCTGGGGCGCTCCTGGCTCTGGCTGCTGTAGTGTGCGCGGCGTTGATCGCGCCACTGCTGATTCCCATCGTCCGCGAGCACTTGAGCGCTGGCGGGGCCGGTTACGCCCTGCCTGCGCAATTGAGCAAAGAGCCTGCGGATCTGCTGGCGTACTTTACCCCCAGCAGGTTGCACCCGCTGTGGGGACAGCGGGTGGTCGGGATTTATCAGCGTTTCACGGCCAATGACCGCTGGATCGCTTTTGTGGGCTATGGGGTACTGGCCCTGAGCGTGTACGCGGCGCTACGGCGGGTGCGCGGGTCCGGCCTCTGGCTGACCGGCGCGGTCGGGTTTGCCCTGCTGGCCCTGGGCCGCGACCTGACCATAGGTGGCGTGGCTCATGCGGACCTGTTCATGCCCTACCGTCTGGTGGACGATATAATCCTGTTCCGCATGCTGCGCCACCCGGACCGGTTCAACCTGATGGTCATGCTCTGCCTGGCGATGGTCGTCGGTCTGGCTTGGGCCGACCTGGTCCGACGCCTGCCAGGACGGACGCAAAACGTGGCTCTCGTAGCCCTGACCGGTTTGATCCTGGGCGAGTATCTGGCGCTGCCCTATCCGACCACCGAGCCGACGGTGTCGCCTTTTTATCACCAACTGGCCCGCGACCCCGCCGATTACGCCATCATAGACCTGCCTATGGGCCGCCAGCGGGCCAAGAAATACATGTACTTCCAGACGATACATGGCAAGCGTCTGGTGGAGGGGATGGTGGCCCGCACGCCGCCCGAGGCCTATGCCTTCATTGAAGCGGACCCGCTGTTGCGCCTGCTGCGCTCCGGCCGGCCGGTGGACTCCCTGTCGTTCGACGTAGCAGCTCATCGCCAAGCCCTCGCCGAGCAGGGCTTTCGCTACTTCGTCCTGCACAAGGACTACCTGCCGGCGAAGACGCTGGAGTCGTGGCGGCTGTTACTGGGGCCGGAGTCCGTCTACGAGGACGATGAGCTTATTGTTTACCCGTCACTGTTCAGCCCATTGAAATCGCTCTCCCTGGGCGCTTCACGCCGGGTGTCGGCCTGCGCCGACGCTTCCCTTTTGCGCGACAATGGCCTTGTCGGCGAAGGCCGACCATCGGCCCAAGGCCCCACAGGGTGATTTCCAATCACCGCTGAATGGTTACGTTTACCCTGCCGCATAATCCAACCTGACGCACCACACAACAGATAGAGGAGTTCACAGCGTGCAAATCCAAATCGGTAATGTGACTGTACATCACGTACTGGGCGAGAACTTCCGCGCCGACGGCGGGGGACATTTTGGGCTGGTGCCCAAAGTGCTGTGGCAACGCATCGCCAGCACCGATGAGAGCAATCGGGTGAGTATGGTATTCCACGGCTGGCTGATCGAGTCGGCGGGGCGGCGCATCCTGGTGGATACCGGCCACGGCACCAAGCTGGATGACAAGTTCAAACGGCACTTCGCCGTGGAGGAGGATGACCGCCTGCTGGTCAGCCTGGCGGCCATAGGGGTGTCGCCGCAGGAGGTGGACATCGTGATCAACACCCACCTGCACGCCGACCACTGTGGGGGCAACACGCGGCGGCAGGGGGATCAAATTGTCGCTGCTTTTCCCAACGCCGAATACTGGGTACAGCGGCTGGAGTACGCCGACGCCCTCTTCCCCAATGAGCGCACCCGCGCTACTTATTTGGCCGAGAACTTCCGCCCGTTGGAGGAAAGCGGACAATTGCGGCTGCTCTATGGGGATACCCGGGTCACGCCGGAGGTGCGTTGCCTGGTGACGCGAGGACATACCCGTGCGCACCAGTGCGTGGTCATCGAAAGCGAGGGGCAGGCAGCTATCTGCCTGGGGGATTTGGCCCCGTGGGCGGTGCACTTTGAGCGCCTGGCCTGGGTGCCCGCCTACGACGTGGAGCCGCTGGAGACCATCGAGACCAAGCGTCGCGTGCGCGATTGGGCATTGGAGACGGGGGCGATTCTCTTGTTCGATCACGACCCTCGCATGGCTGCCGGGATACTCCGAGAAGAGGATGGCTGTTTCAAGGTGGAGCCGATATAATT
>JACIWR010000221.1 GCA_014360845.1 Anaerolineae bacterium | reverse complement strand
GTGGCCGCGTTCACGGGCGGACAGGGCTTGCCCTGAGCTACGCCGAAGGGCCGTCCGCCGCTACCCTCGATTCGCTGTCAAGACCAGGTTGCCGCTGGTTCCCGGATCAAAGGATGCGCCGCTCATATCGCCGTAGCAGGTGAGACCCCCGAACCCGGCGGCTGTGATCGCCCTCGCCAGTTCGTCGTGCAACCACGGGCGCAACGTGGTCGTTTCGACCTGCTGGGCCCATTCGCCTGTCTCCTGGCGCCGCAGGGTGATGACGTTGAAGGTCAGGGTGCCGTCCGGGTTGAAGTCATAGAAGCGGATGAAGAGCCACTCGTGCTCCCCCTCACGATGGGCCTGGAGCGGCATCCAGCGGGCGCGATGGGCCATCACCGCGTCGAAGTTGCGGTTTTGGATGAGCAGCAATCCGCCGGGGCGCAGGGCAGCCGCACAGTCGGACAGGGTGGCGTGCAGTGCCTCGGCGGTGAGCACGTGGGGCAGGCTGTTGCCCAGGCAAAGCAGGGCGTCGAAGCCATCGCCCACGCTGGTCGCCAGCTCGCCAAAACCGGCGACGACGAAGCGGGCCTCACTGCCTGCCGCTTTGGCGTTTTCCCGCGCCCGCTCAATCATGCCCGCGCTCAAGTCCGCGCCGGTCACATCGTAACCGCGCTGGGCCAGGGCAATGGCGTGCATCCCCGTGCCGCAGGCCACATCCAGTACGCGCCGCGCCCTGACGGCGGTCAATTGCTGCTCGATGAAGGGCAGTTCGTAGGCCAGCCGTTCCCGCCAGTTGACAAAGCGGTCATACTCGGCGCTGAAAGGGTCGTAGAGCGGTACGGGTTTCATCGTTCACACCACCAACATGGCCATCTCGCGAGGGAACAACCCCAGCCGGTCGTTGGCTCCCAACAGGATGTCCAGGGCCCGTTCCCGGTTGAACACGTTTGCCTGGGCCTGCTGGTAGCGCAGCCAGGGGGCCATGGCGTTGCAGGTGGCGAGCAGTGATCCGTTCAGAAAGACGTGGCCGAGCTCAGCGGCGGGTATTCCCAGCCGCTCCAGGATCGTCTCTATCGTCTCTTCTGGTCCGGGGGTGAACCGCACCACGCACTCCCGGTCGGGCCGGGGGTCGGGTGCATAGCGGCGCAGTTTGCCGTATAGGTGTACTTCGATCATGGCGTTTCTCCCGATTGATGTGCAGGTGTCATGGCCGACCGTTGTCGGCCTGCCCGGTTCAGCGGTGATCTCGCCCCGGGGCTTCTGCAAGCCCTCTGCGCAGCAAGGGGTCTGTGACAGATGGCTTCCAGTTGGGCGGTGACCTCACCCCCGCCTTGCGGCGGAGGCTTCCGCTGCGGTCGCCGGGGGCAGGCCCCGCGCGCTACCTGGGCTTAGCCGTGGATCAGGGCTGGCAGGCAACAGGTACAGACCCACAGGCTAGCTCCGGCCTTGCGGCAAGGGAGCAATACCCGGCTGTCCTCGCCCGCTCCGCACACGTGGCAGGTCTGCTCGATGTAGGTCCTGCCTCGTTTTCGCATCTCGCTCTCCGCCGCGTGCTCGTCAAAAGCGGGGGCCTCTCGCGTTTCGATGCTCAAAGCGCCGGTAGGGCAGACGCCCAGGCAAAATCCGGCACCGTCGCATAGCTCTTCGCGTAGTACGCGGGCCTTGCCGTCTATAATCTGAATAGCACCCTCGGCACAAGGGGTCACGCACGCCCCGCAGCCGTTGCACAGGGCTTCATCAATGTGCACAATCTGGCGTTTGGTGGTTTGTTTGTCTTTTACGGTATAGGACGAAGTGTTCACTTAGTTGTTTTCTCCTGATGTGGCTACGTAATGATTCATGTAAGCGAATTGCTCCAAAGGCAGGCGCTCCGGCCTCTCTTTTTCCCAGCCCACCTGCTTCTCCGAAAGGACGGGGCTTATCTCATCCGAGTGTTTGCCGACGATGACCAGGGTGATCACCGTCATCTCCTCAGGAACACCGAGGATTTCTTTGGCCTTGTCTTCTTTGAAGCCCGCTATCGGGTGGGCCACCAGGCCCAGCTCCGTGGCGCGGAGGATGATGAAGGCCGTGGCCATGCCCGTGTCGAATAAATAGTAGTCTCGGCCCTTAATCTGGCAATCGAGTTCCTTCTGGCTGCAGACGGCGATGATCAGCGACGCGGCCTGAGCCCATACGTTTCCCCGGTTCAGCGCGCTATGCATCTGCTGCAACATGTCGGGACTGTGGACAAAGACAAATCTCCACGGCTGATTGTTAAAGCAGGAAGGGGCTAATTGGGCACTGGTGGCCAAATCTTGAACCAGTTCCTCGGTGATGTCTACAGGGTCCAGGGAGCGGTAGGCTCGTCGCTGATAGATGGCTTGCTTGACATCCATGAGTTCGGTTTCCTCCCACTCGCAAAGTGACAGGGCTGTTTTCGCTCAGTCCAGTGTTTTCAGAAACTCCAGCAGATCGTCCAGGTCTTCGTCGCTCATGGTCCAGCGGGGCATGGGCCAGTCCAGCGGTTTGCCGTCCGGTTCGATGCCCTCGGTGATAGCTCGTTTGATGTCTGCATCAGTATAGGGTTCGTGGCCGTGCTCTTCTTCTTCACCCTCCTCGCCGTGTTCGCTGGTGGTCAAGGTCTGGTAACGGATGTCGGGGGTTTCGAAGAGGCGCATCATCATGCGCACTGTGCCGCCGCGGCCATCGGCGCCGTGACAGGTGGCGCAGGTCCATGCTCCGCTGCCCATCATGCCCATGCGCAGGTCCGAAGTGATGGGCGTCCCGCGTTGACTGGTGGCAGTGAAGTAAATCTGCTCTCCATTGGAACGGTAGCTGCCGCTGATGGGCCTGGTGAGCGGGTATAGAATGACCAGACAGGCCAGCAGTAACAGACCGGCTAGCACTCCCCCACCGATGACCAGCAGCCAGGGTGTCTTTTTCTCGCTCATCACAACTCCTCCCCGCAGTAGGGGCAGTGCTGCCAGTAAGGCTCAACGGGGCGCTCACAGGCCGGGCATTGGCGACCCGGAGTTGGTGGGACGCCGGTCCCGCCCATGTTGCGCACCAACCACACCGCTCCCAGGATCAAGAGTCCCAGCAGGCCGAGGGGTATCAACATCGCGGGCAGCATGAAGAGCAGTCCGAAGAGGCCGCCTAACAGCCCTCCGCCGCCGACTCGTCCCGTGCCTCCGCACCAGGGACACCAACCGCCCATCATCCCACCGCGTCCCATGCCCCAATAGCCGCTGAAGAACATGGGCAGCAGGCTCAGCCCTATGAGAAAGACCAGCAGCGCTATAACGCCGAAGACAAACACCTGGGTCCAACGGATTCTATTCATCCTGCTCCGTCTCCTTGTCTGAGAGCAGAGCGTCCAGCTTTTCCCGATCGAAACCGATCACCAACTCGTCGTCTATTATCGTCACTGGAGTGGTCATCACGCCCCATTGTTCCAGTTCGGCTATGGCGGTTTCGTCTTGAGCCACATCGCGCTCTACAAAGTTGATCCCCTTTTGTGAAAGAAACTCTTTCACCCGCCCACAGAACAGTCAACCGCTTTGGGTGTAGACGATCACCTTTTTGTTCATTTGGCATCCTCTTTCTGCCGGTCGGGCAACCATTCGATGTGAAAAGACTCGGTTCTATGCCGGCGGAGCCAGCGAAGCCAGAGGCCTCGATTGTCTCCAGCTTGCCAGAGCGATGGCGGTGAAATAGCCGATATAGCTCACCACCTCCAGCAACGATGGGTTCCCGTTGTAGCCCAGCAGTGACTTGAGGATGGAACCCAGGGTTGCGTCTTCATCCAGGATGGGATTGACATCCCACACATGCTCAATGAGCACCGGCAGGACACCGGCCTCCTGTAGTTCGTGTACCCCGTGGGCCACCAGTCCCGCGGCGAAGAGAATCAGCAATACGCTGGTCACACGGAAAAAGGCCCGCACGTCCAGGCGTGCACTGACGACGAACAGCAGCCAGCCTACGATCACCGCCAGGGCCAATCCCAGCCCGCCGCCGATCAGAGTCTGCGCTGGTGTGGCGCTGAAGGCTGCCGCAGTGAGGAAGAGGGCCGTCTCGATTCCCTCGCGCACCACGGCCACGAACGCCAGCGCGAATAACGCCCAACGGCTGCCGCCGGTCACCGCCTGGCGTACGTCGGCCTCCAGTTCGGCGCGGATGTTGCGTCCCTGGCGCTGCATCCAGAAGATCATCCAGGTGAGCACGCCGGCGGCCAGGAGCATGGTAACTCCTTCGAAGAGTTCCTCGCCACGTCCTTCGAAAGCGATACCCAGAACTTGCAGGGCTGCCCCGGCGACGATGCTCACAGCTACAGCCGAAGCCACACCCCACCACACGGCGGATTGCCGCTTGTAACCCATTTTCTTCAAGTAACCTAACACGATGCCCACGATAAGAGCTGCTTCCAGCCCTTCACGCAAGGCGATCAACAATGCTGCGATCATCACTAAAGCTCCTCGTATAATTGGTGCAAAGGCGTAGCGGTGGCCCGCTGTGGCCGCCTTCACGGGCGGACAGGGCATGTCCTGAGCCCTGGCGAAGGGCCGTCCGCCGCTACATCACATATCTCGCTTTTTCAAAGGGAACAAGTAACTTCCCGCCTCGGTCAGGAGACCTTCGGCGATCAAGGTATGTTTTCAACGCCGGGCGTAATCGGGACGGATGTCCACCCGGCGCAGCAGGTTGGCGTTGGTGACCACGGTGATGGAACTGCTGGCCATGGCGATCTCGGCCAGTACCGGGTGCATCGTGCCCAGAATGGCCAGGGGGATCATGACCACGTTGTAGAAGAAAGCCCAGAAGAGGCCCTGCACCACTTTGTTGAACGTGGCCCGCGAGAGCTTCACCGCGCTGACCACGCCGGACAGGTCGCCGCGTACTAGGGTGATGTCGGCGGCTTCGATGGCGATGTCCGTGCCGGTGCCGATGGCGATGCCCACGTCGGCCTGGGTCAGGGCCGGGGCGTCGTTGATGCCGTCGCCGACCATGGTCACCAGGCCGTCCGTCTCCTCTTGCAGCCGCTTGACCTCCACCAGCTTATCCTCCGGCAGCACCTCGGCCAGCACGTGGTCTATGCCCACTTGCCGGGCGATGGCCTGCGCTGTGCGCTGGTTGTCACCGGTGATCATGGCCGTCTCCAGGCCCAGTGCCCGCAGTTCGCGGACGGCGGCCACGGCGTCATCTTTAAGGGTATCGGCCACGGCGATCAATCCCAAGAGTGCCCACGAGTTCCCAGAGTTCCCAGAGTTCCCAGAGTTCCCAGAGTTCCCAGAGTTCCCCTGAGTGCCCTTTTCTTGCAGAAACTCGGAGGAACTCTTGGGAACCGCGGGGGCCACCGCGACCAGCATGGCGGTTTTCCCCTCGTCCTCCAGGCGACGCATCTCGTCTTCGATTTCCTCCAGGGCCGCTCTCTCGACGCCGTTCTCCTCCATCAGCGTGCGACTGCCCACCAACACTGCCTGGCCGTCCACCACGCCGCGCACTCCCTTGCCGCGCAGCGCCTCGAAATCGGTCAGTTCGCCCAAGGCAATCCCTTGCTCCTCGGCTTTGCGGACGATAGCTTTACCCAGCGGGTGCTCGCTGCCCACTTCCACCGATGCTGCCCAGCGCAACAGGTCTTCGGGTTTAGGGTTTCGAGTTCCGGGTTGCACCAAGCCTGAAACCCGAAACGAGGAACCCGAAACCACGTCGGTGACCTCTGGCTGGCCTTTGGTCAGTGTACCCGTCTTGTCGAAGACCACCACCCGCACATCGCGCATGGCCTGAATCGCCTCGCCAGAGCGAATGAGGATGCCGTTCTCCGCTCCAATGCCACTGCCGACCATCAACGCTGTGGGCGTGGCCAGTCCCAGAGCACAGGGGCAGGCGATGACCAGCACCGAGACGGTGTTGATCAGCGCCAGGGTAAAAGCGTTCAAATTGGGGTCCACCCAGGGCAGGAAGCGGCTGACCCACACGGTGATGGGGCGCAATGTCTCAGGGAAAAGGAACCAGGCCAGGAAGGTAAGCGCAGCGATGACAACCACGATGGGCACGAAAACAGCCGTCACCCGGTCGGCGAAAGCCTGAATGGGCACTTTAGTCCCCTGCGCCTGCTCCACCAGGCGTACCACCTGGGCCAGGAAAGTATCCTTGCCGATGCGCGTGGCCCGCACTTTGAGCAACCCGTCCTGGTTGACGGTGGCCCCAATCACTTCGTCGCCGGGCCTTTTGTTGACCGGCATGGATTCGCCGGTGGCCATGGATTCGTCCACGGCGCTCTCCCCCTCGACGACGATGCCGTCGGTGGGTATCTTCTCGCCGGGGCGGACGACCATCACGTCGCCCACTTGCACGGCGTCAATGGGCATTTCTTTTTCGGTGCCGTCCACCAGCACGCGGGCGGTCTTGGCTCCCAGTTCCAGCAGTTTGCGGATGGCCTGCGAGGCCCGTCCTTTGGCACTGGCCTCCACGTAGCGTCCCGTCAGGTGGAAGGCCATGATCATGGCGGCCACCCCGGCGTAAGTGGGGATGGGCGCGAAGAAAGTGGCGATGCCGGTCAGGAAAGAAGCGCCGGTGCCCATAGCGATCAGCGCGTCCATGTTGGGAGCACCGTGGATGGTCGAACTCCAGGCCGCCACATAGGTGCGCCGTCCGACCCAGAAAAGCACCGGCACGGCCAGGATCAGCATCCCCAGCTTGAAAATCGTTTCGTTGGGCCAGGCCACTCCGAGCAACATCTCCGGCAGCATCCACAGGATAATGGGGATGGTAAAAGCCCAGGCCAGCAACATCCGGCGGCGTGCGGCTTCCATCTTGCGCACCTCGCGGGATAGTTCTTCTTCGGCCTGTTCTTCTGCTGTAGGCAGTACTTCGTAGCCCGCAGCGGTCACGGCCTGCCGAAAATCGGCCAGCCCGGTCACAGTGGGGATGTATTCCACGGTGGCCTTCTCGGTGGCCAAGTTGACGTTGACGCTCAGCACGCCGGGCACTTTGGATAGCGCCTCTTCCACGTGAGCCACACAGGAAGCGCAGGTCATGCCGCCAATGGGCAGGCTGATGGTCTCGGTGACCACGTCATAACCCGTGCTACGCACGGCGTCCACCAGTTTGGGCAGGGGGACCAGCACAGGGTCAAGGATGACTGAGGCCTGCTCGGTAGCCAGGTTGACATTGGCATCCTGCACGCCCTCCACCCCTTCCAGACCGTGCTGTACGTGAGACACGCACGAGGCGCAGGTCATGCCCTCGATGGGTAAGGTTATTACTTTTTTGTCTTCGGTCATTCCAATCTCCCGATTGACCCTCCCGAAAATGTGCCGGTTATCCGCGCGGCTATGTAGCCTGGGGAGGGGATTGTTTGAACTCATGTGACTACTCAGCCTATGCTCCAAGTCCCCGTCCCGGGGACGTTCCATGCGGCAAGACGCTGTCTTTTGCGCGGTTTTCTCAGCCGAGACGCCCCCGGGACGGG
>JACIWR010000220.1 GCA_014360845.1 Anaerolineae bacterium | reverse complement strand
TAGCCCCCGTCCCGGGGGCGTCTCGGCTGAGAAAACCGCGCAAAAGACAGCATCTTGCCGCATGGAACGTCCCCGGGACGGGGACTTGGAGCATAGGCTGAATAGTCACCTGCGCGGTCGAAGTTATTGGGAAGACACGGGCGCAGCACGCCGCGTCCTATGGGCTTCTTTTCGCAAGCCTCTCACGCAGTGAGGGGTCGGTGACAGCTTCGCCGGACAAGGGCTTGGCCGAACTCCAAGGCGGCGGGTAGGGCTCTCTGCCTCCCGCAACCGGCACCGCCTGTTACACGGCGGTGCGTCCTCAGCACGGCGGCGAGCCGCCGCTAGGGGACAAACTCGCCCCCAAACCGAAGCGCACACCCCGCCGCAACCGGCATTAGACCTTTTTGACTGGAGGTGGTATAATAAGCATAATCCTGAAGAAACAAGACAAAGCAACGAGAATGTTTCAAAATCGGTTAACACTTCAGGTGACAGTCAGGTGACGGCCACCCCCGCGGTGACTGTTACCTCACGAGTCTTAGCATCAAAAAGGAGGAATGAACCAATCATGGGAAAAGTGAGACGCTTGGTGCTGGATGTACTGAAGCCGCTCGAGCCCACAATTATCGAATTGGCGGAACAACTGAGCGTGCTGCCGGGCGTCGAAGCAGTGAACATCAGCATCTACGAAATTGACCGCCGTGTAGAAAACGCCAAACTCACCATAGAGGGCAGCGATCTCAGCTACGAAGAGGTTGCGCGCGTGATCCAGGAAAACGGCGGCACGGTGCATTCCATTGACGAGGTGGTAGCCGGCAAAATCATCATTGATGATTCGGCGACCCCTCAGGATTAGTTTAAACAGACAGGCACCGACTAAATGAGTCCCTTAAAACGATTAGAATTACACATCCAGCGGCTGCGGGAGTATGGCGACCTGGCGAACATCTGGGAGATAGGTCGTCGCTACTTCGCCATGAACGCTTTCGATGGCGTGCTGACCATCATCGGCGTCCTGATGGGTAACTACTCAGCCCGCGTAAACAGTTCTGCCACCGTCTTGGCTACGGGGCTGTCTACCTCTGTCGCTATAGGTATCTCCGGCTTGTGGGGAGCCTATCTGACCGAATCGGCGGAGCGCAGGCGAGACCTGGCAGAGCTGGAGAGTTACACTCTGACGGACCTGAGCCAGACGAAGATCGGGCAAGCCTCGCGAGCGGCAGTGGTCATCGTCGCCTTGGTGGATGGCCTAGCGCCTTTCCTGGCGTCTTTGATCGTGCTCATCCCCTTCTTCCTGACCCCCTTGTGGGTGAACATCGCCATCAGCTACTACTCCTCTCTGGCCCTGGCTTTAGCTACCCTTTTCGGCCTGGGCGCTTTCCTGGGGAATATCTCTCGCCAGAACCTGTTTGTCTCTGGGGTGAAGATGATCGGCGCGGGCATGGCAGCTATCCTGGCCAGCTACCTGTTGAAAGTGACCGGCGTATAAAGCGCCCCACGATGCAAGTCACCCTTGCATGGGCCTGCCGCCCGGCAAGGGTGACTTCATTAACCAACTCCACAACCCGAACCCGACTCCTTCCCGGGGGCTGGCGCATTGGATCGCAAGGGCCATCTCTGAGGTTCAGAGGCCAATTCGCAACCGGTCTTCGTAGCTCAAAGCCGGTCTGCCAATAGCATCCGGCAGGTCACAGACCCGTCGAGAGGGGACGGAGCACTTCATGAGGGAAATCATCTTCAGCTCGACCTGGCTGATTCCTCTGTTCCCACTACTGGCCTTCCTGGGCATCATATTAAGTGCCCACAGGAGCCGCCGCCTGAGTCACGGTATCGCTATCGCGGCCATGACGCTCTCCTGGCTGCTGAGTTGGGGGGTAGCTTTCTGCGCTTTCCGCACGCCACATCTGGCTGAGCACAGCATCCACTTCACCGTCCCCTGGTTCCCCACCGGCGCGACCACTTTCCCCATCGGCGTGTGTGTGGACCCGTTGACCGCCGTAGCTCTGTTCATGGTCCCCTTCGTCTGCCTGATGATTTTCATCTACTCCACGGGCTACATGCGTGGCGATCCTCGCTACTCCCGCTTTTTCGCCTATATCTCGCTTTTCGCGGCCGGCATGCTGGGCCTGGTCGTCTCCGAAAATCTGCTGACGCTGTTCATCTCGTGGGAGATCATGGGGCTGTGCTCGTACCTGCTCATCGGGTTCTGGTACGAGAAGGCATCGGCCTATCGAGCCGGACTTAAGGCCTTCATCGTCACCAAGATCGGCGACCTGTTCCTGCTGCTGGGCATTCTCTACCTCTACAGCCAGACGGGATCGCTGAGCTACGATGTGATTTTCAGCGAGGAAGCGCTGCGCTCTTTAGCCGGACGCACCCTTACCCTGCCCCTGCTTGGCACCTGGACGGTGGCCTCGCTGATCGCCTTGCTCATCTTCGGCGGGACGGTGGGCAAAAGTGCTCAGTTCCCACTGCATGTGTGGTTACCCGATGCGATGGAAGGTCCCACGCCGGTCAGTGCTCTCATCCACGCGGCGACGATGGTCTCGGCGGGCATCTTCCTGCTGGCACGCATCTTCCCCCTGCTGCGCGCGGTGGAGCACGGCGACCCGGCCTGGGGAGTGATCGCCTTCACCGGCGCCTTCACCGCCCTTTTCGCTTCGGTTATCGCCGTGGCGCAGGACGACATCAAGCGCGTGCTGGCCTTCTCCACCATCAGCCAACTGGGGTACATGGTCGCCGCGCTGGGGATAGGCGGGTATGTGGCGGCGGTATTCCACCTGATCACCCATGCTTTCTTCAAAGCGCTGCTCTTCCTTGGCTCCGGCTCGGTGATTATCGCCTGCCACCATGAGATGGACATGAAGGCCATGGGCGGGCTCAAAGATAGAATGCCTGTCACCTTTTGGACCTTCGTTCTCGGCGGACTGGCGCTGTCGGGCTTCCCTTTGGTGACCTCCGGCTTCTGGAGCAAGGAAGAGATTCTGACCCACGCCTGGCACGAGTTCACGCGGCAAGGAGTCGTTTCCCGACCCTTCTTCGTCTGGCTGCTGCTGACCGTGGCCGCCGGATTGACCGCTTTCTACACCGCGCGCCAGATTTGTCTGACCTTCCTTGGTCAACCGCGCAGCCACCACGCCGCCCAGGCCCAAGAAAGCCCGTGGACGATGACCGTTCCTTTGGTGATGCTGGCCTTCTTTGCTATCTGCCTCGGCTTTGCCGGCATTCCCCAGGAGTTCCCGCTCTTGGGAGCACTTTTCGGGGATAACTGGCTGCATCATTTCGTAGGACACAGCTTCCCGGCCACCCCGGTGAGCTGGCCGGTGATGGCACTCTCCTCGGCACTGGCCCTGGGCGGGCTGGGTCTGGGCTGGCTGGTTTACGGTCGAAAACCGCTGCAGGCCGATCAGTTGGACCCGTTGGAACGGGTCATGCGCAAGCGCAGGCTGGGCTGGCTGTACCAGGCTGCGCGCCGCCGCTTTTACTTCGACGAGCTGTATCAGGCCACTATTGTGCGCTTCGTCATCTGGCTCTCGCGCATGTGCTATCACTTCGATAAGCACTGGGTAGTAGACCCCTTGGTTAACCTGGTGGGACGGGTGACGCGGCTCGCCGCCGAGGTCAGTGCCGCTTTCGATAGGGTGGTCATTGACGGGCTGGTGAACCTGAGCGGGCGGGCAGGAATCGCTCTCTCCACCCTCAGCAGGTGGACCGACGACGTCATCGTGGATGGCGTGGTCAACGGCCTGGGTCGCGCCACGGGCGCCCTGGGGCGAGCACTGCGCCCCGTCCAGACCGGCAAGGTACAGAACTACCTGCTGGTAGCCATGATGACCGTGCTGGCGCTGGCGGGCTTGTACATCTTCTACCGCTAAAATCAATCATGGCCGTCGGACGCCCCATGCCCGAAGCAGGACGTAACCCGCGTCGGGCCACGGGCCCGACCTACTTGCTCGTGGCGGTTGGTAGTAGGACAACTGCGAGCAGTTGTCCTACAGCTCACTGAAAGGCTCCCTTCGCAGAGGCGCCAGCTCTTCCCGGCTTCGCGGCTGAACACACCAGTCACAGGTTTCACAGGAGCAGCCAATGGGCACAAACGTGTTGAGCATTATCACCTTCGCTCCCCTGCTGGGAGCCCTGATCATTCTCTTCATCCCGCGCGAAAAAGAGGACTGGATCCGCTGGTGGTCCATAGCGATCAGCCTTGTCCCGCTGGGGCTGGCTTTCTTCGTCTACGGCCAGGTCCGAAGCGCCCCAGGCCAGATGTGGTTCCAGGAGGCTTATGAGTGGGTCCCGGCCATCAGCGTTTACTACCGCCTGGGAGTGGACGGCATCAGTGCGGTTATGCTGCTGTTGACCGCGCTGTTGAGCACGCTGTCCTACTTCTACTCCGCCTTCACCATCAAAGAACGGGTTAAAGAGTACTACTTCCTGTTCCTACTGTTGGAGACGGGGATGTTCGGCGTTTTCGTCTCGCTGGACCTGATCCTGTTTTACGTCTTCTGGGAGATCGGGCTGGTGCCCATGTATCTGCTCATCGGAGTGTGGGGCGGGGAGCGACGTATCTACGCCGCCATCAAGTTTTTCCTGTACACCCTGGTGGGCAGCGTGGCTCTGTTGCTGGCCATCCTGGGCGTCTACTTCCAGACCGGCACCTTCAGCATCCTGGAGGCAGCAGCAGCCCATCCTTTTGCCGACAACTTCAGCCTGGCGGCCCTGGCTTTCTGGGGCTTCTTTCTGGGCTTCGCCATCAAAGTGCCCTGTTTTCCCTTCCATACCTGGCTGCCCGATGCCCACACGGAAGCGCCCACGGCGGGCAGTGTGATTCTGGCCGGTGTCCTGCTGAAGCTGGGAGCCTACGGCTTTATCCGCATAGTCTTACCTTTCTTTCCCCAGGTCTTCCGCTTCTACGCCTACAACTTGCCCCTCATCCCCATCCTGGCCGTGATCAGCATGGTGTACGGGGCACTGGTGTGCATGGCCCAGTGGGACCTCAAAAGGCTCATCGCCTATTCCTCGGTCAGTCACATGGGCTATGTGATGCTGGGCATCAGCGCCGCCGCAGCCAGCCTGGCTCTGGAGCGGGGCCACGCAGCGCTGAGCACCAGCGCGGTCATGGCCCTGAACGGAGCGACCCTGCAAATGTTCACTCACGGGATCATCACCGGGGGACTGTTCTTTCTGGTGGGTATCATTTACGAGCGAGCCCACACCCGCGATCTGCGGGCCTTCGGCGGCCTGGCCAGCAAAGTGCCTTATTACTACGGCATCACCCTGGTCACCGGGTTTGCTTCGTTAGGGCTGCCGGGACTGGCCGGTTTCTGGAGTGAGTTCTTCGTGTTTCGAGGCTCCTTCCACATCATCCCTGTTTTCGCCGCCATAGGAATCGTGGCCGTGGTGCTCACAGCGGCCTATATCCTGTGGAAGGTGGTACAGCAGATGTTCCTGGGGGAATTCCAGCAGTCCAAGTGGGACGCAGCCACGCATCACGCCCCTCTCTCCGACATGACCTGGTGGGAGAAAGTGACCATGTGGCCGTTGGTCATAGTCATGGTGCTGGTAGGGGTCTTCCCCTCGGTCATTGTGGCCTTGTTGAACGGGGCGACGAGCGCGCTGCTGCTCGCCGTCTCCAGCTGCTGAAGGCGGCAAAACACCCCGCACCTGGGATGAGGATACGGAGGCTCTGTTGACCGCACGAACTTTGATCTCGCTCCTACCACAACTTATCCTGCTCCTGACCGCGCTCATCCTCCTCGGTATTAACCTGATCCGAGGCGATGATAAGCGCACTCACGGCTGGCTGCCAGGCGTAGCCCTGGTAGGGCTGGCGGGCGCCGTCGTCGCCATCGTGTATTTATGGACTACAACCCCACCAGCACCTCCGCATCCCATCCTGGGGAAAATGCTGCTCGTTGACCCCTTCGCCCTGTTCCTTCAGCTCATAGCCGTCGCCGCCACCGCCCTGGTGATCATGCTCTCCGCGGGATACATGCGCTCCCGCACTGCCGACCCCGGCGAGTTCTACGCCCTGTTGCTCATCGCCTGCCTGGCCATCACCCTGGTCACCGCTGCCACCGATCTGCTCATGATCTACGTCAGCCTCGAGATGCTGAGCATCACCTCATACATTTTAACCGGCTATTTTTACGAGGACATAAAATCCACCGAGGCGGGAGTCAAATACTTTCTTTTCGGGGCTACGATGTCGGCGGCCATGTTATACGGCATGTCCCTTTTCTACGGGATCGCCCGCACGACCAATTTGGTGGCCATAGCCCAAGGACTATCAGGGCCAGAAACCTCCCTGCGCGGGCTGGTCACCCCGGCATTGATTTTCCTGCTGGCCGGCTTCGGCTTTAAGATCGCCGCTGTGCCCTTCCACCAGTGGGCCCCCGATGCCTATGAAGGCGCGCCTACCCCCATCACGGCCTTCCTGTCCATAGGACCCAAGGTCGCCGGATTTGCCGTCTTGCTGCGCACGCTCCTCATCGCCCTGCCCCATTTCTACGCCGATTGGGTGATTCTGCTGAGCAGCATCTCCATTATCACCATGATCGTGGGCAATCTGCTGGCCATCTTTCAACGAGATGTCAAGCGCATGATGGCCTACTCCTCCATCGCCCACGCGGGCTATATGCTCATCGGAGTAGCGTGCTGGACCCAGGGGAACCCCCCCGGCCCTTTCGACGGCCTCAGCGGAGTGCTCATCTACCTGCTGGCTTATCTCTTCGGCAACGTGGGTACTTTCGTGGTCATCGTCGCCCTGGAAGAAGCGACCGGCTCCTGCCAGATCGAGGATTACGCCGGCCTCGTCTCCCGTTCGCCTCTGTTAGCAGCAGCAATGCTTATTTTCATGCTCTCCCTGGCGGGTATTCCAGGCACGGGGGGGTTCATGGGCAAGCTGTACGTGTTCGGGGCTGCCATCAATGTGCGCGCATACGCCCTGGCCGTCGCGGGCATCATCACCAGTGTCATCGCCGCTTTCTATTATTTGAACTTGCTACGCTATGCCTTCTTTCAGCCGCCAGAGGATATGTCACCCATCCCTGTGTCGGCGGGGATCAAGGTAGCGTTGACAATCACCGGCTTGCTGACTCTGGTCCTCGGCCTGTATGCCCAGCCCTTTCTGCAACTGGCACAAAGGACGGCCCATTGTCTGAACGGCGCACCCTTCTGATGAGGATGAGCGGCATCGCCTCTTGTGGGTGATGCCCTCGGGGAACGGAGCAACTACGAAGAGTGAAAGAAAAACCACTATGACTAAAATTCTCTGTGCGACCAGAGGCGGCGAGGCCAGTCGCCGCACCCAGGAACGAGCTATTGCCCTGGCCCGGCAGCACAATGCCGAATTGATTTTCCTCTACGTGTTTGACCTGGACTTCCTGGAACGAGTGCAGGCTGCCACTATCCCCACCGTCGCCAAAGATATGCAACACATGAGCGAGTTTTTCCTGACCATG
>JACIWR010000022.1 GCA_014360845.1 Anaerolineae bacterium | reverse complement strand
TATAAGCTTCTTTTTACGAATATCATCTTCGGGTAACTTTTTCTCCGCTTTTTCATTGACAATGTTTTTAACAAAAGTATACGATGTAACTACAAGATGCGGTTGGATTCCTTAATACGCCACCGGTTCACGGCGGCGCGTCCTCAACCGAGCCCCACCCGCCCTGCTGTCCCACAACAATGCACCGGAATACGAAAAACAGGGAGACCGTTGAGGTCTCCCTGTTGTATTCCGGTGAGTGCACGAGCGCGATCAAACTGCTTCTCTATTGAAATTCACCATAGCGGTCGTTCCGCTCCACGCGGTCGTCCAGGATGGCTTTCAGGTCGGCGGGCGTGGCCGCGCGGATGACATCCAGGTCGGCCTCGAATTGGAGCAGGTAGTCCATCAGCTCGTCGTCGGGGTTAATCACGGTGATAGTGTGCCCCAGGTCACCGTGCACCACGCCGGCATCATCGGCACTCTGACCATTGGTCACGCGGAAAGTGGTCAGATAGCGACTGGCCGCTTCGTACCAGGCCCAATCCGCCCCTTGCGGGAAGAGCACGTAATGGCTTCTCCAATGCACGCCCTCCTCTGGCGGGGGAGTCGGCGTAGGTGTGGGTGTAGGCGTGGGGATAACCGTCTCCTCGATAATCGGTAGCTCCTTGAGGGCCGGCGGAACCTCTTTGAATCGCTCGTGGATATACACATCGTGCTTGAACCACTCGTTCAGCACCCACAAGCACAGGCCGAAAAGGCAAGGTGGACCCTGTGTGGCTATCCAATCGAACATGGCCACATGGGCCTCAGCTTTGGCCTGGCCTTTGTATTCCGGATAGCGATCATCCCCCGTGCCCCAGAAAGCGCCCTCGGTGCCTATCACAGGCAGCGGACCCAGGCCGAAGTGTTTTTTGAGTAATTGCGTGGGCACCTCTGTGCAGCCCAGGCCCACGTCATCATCAAAAGCCGTGCGGCCGGGATCATCAGCCTGACAGATGGGGTCGTAGGGATACTCGAAGTGCCACACGCCGTTCTCGTCTTTGTAGCCGTGGTTGAAGATATAGGGATGCATGGCAAACCAGGCACCATTTTCGAAGACGCGCTTGGCCCGGTCGAAAGCGTTTTGGGCCAGCCACTCGAAATATCGCTCGTAGGTGGTGGTGCTACCCTCACGAGGCTTGCGCCCACAGTGAGCCATGGCCGGGAAGGCGGGATAACCTCCCCGCTCGATGATGGCTTCGGCGTCATCTAACCAGTTGGGCATCACTATCTCGGCGTTACCGTACTCCAGAGTGGCGCGATACTCCGGCATCCACTCGCCGTCAATGTTGGGCTCGTTATTCACCTCAAACCAGCGGGTGATGCCTTCTTCCACGTACCGCTGTACGGTGTCCAGGGCGTTGGGAGGCAATTTGCCCGGATTGGGATTGGGCCTGTAGAAGCGGACGATGGGCATGATGTCGTGCTCGCGCAGCCAGCGGCAGGTATCCAGATTATTACCCCCACCATCGTCCAGGATTTTAAACCAGCCGAATTTGGCGGCCACCATCTCTTTCAGCACATCTGTGCCGTGTTTCTTGTAAATGAACACCCAGCCGTGCATACCCCGTGTGATCGGCGAACGTTCATACTCGTGGAGTTTCATTGCCCTCTCCCTCCTTCCAGAGCCAAGCCAGCGGCAATTGCTCAGAACGAACTCAATAAACACCCTCCCTGGTCAGATATAGCAAATTCTGGAACGCTCAACCGGTTTCCGCCCAGCGCGGGGACACCGTATCGGCGACGAGAGTTCGGAATCAGCATCAGAAGATGAGATTGGTGAAGAGAGGTGGTAATCCCCCCGGAAGAAATGGCCGCACAGTGATCAACAGGGTGGGCAACAGGTAGCTGAACACTGGTCTCAAAGCGGAGGTGCGGATTTGATTAGCGATGCCCTGGCGGACTCCTTCATAACCGTACCAGGGAAAACTGACGGTGGAGTTGAGCAGCGACAAGGCGATGGCCACCCAGATGCTGACGTTCAGAAAACCGATGACCATCCCCCCCAGACGATCCAGCGTGCCGGGTAGTACTTGCTTCGAGTTTTTCAGCAGATCCAGCACGGCCAGGATCAGACCCATGTACAGCACGATTAAGATAACCATAAAAGACAAAGCATCACTGGCCGCGCGTTCGTAGCCGAAAGCAGAAGTGAGCCATCTACCGACTAAGCGGTAGGCTATGGTGGAGACAACCAGGGAGAAGTACAAACTGCCCAGACCGACTACCTGCTTGATCAACCCCTGGAAAAGGCCCATTGCTCCCCCAGCGATCAGAGCTATGGTTAGCAATACGTCTAGAAAGTTCATCGCCCTACCTCCGCTATCTTCTATGATGGAGCTGGCATCCCCTTGCATTGTAAGTATACCACAATCACGCCAAACAGCAAAAGAAGACACTTGAGCGGGTGTGCGTCAGTTTTGGGATGAGAAAGTTGGATGGGGTCGGCCTGTCAACGAATAGCCAACGAATAAACGAATAGACCGCGGTGATGGTCATTCGTTTATTCGTTCCGCCATTCGTTGACGGTATGTTGCCTCCTGATCACGCGGAGTTGGCCTTCGCGTGCGGAGGCTCTGTTCCCTAGTACAACTACGAGACGGCGAAAGCAGGGTGGGGTCGTCCTGTCAACGAATAGCCAACGAATAAACGAATAGACCGCGGTGATGGTCATTCGTTTATTCGTTCCGCCATTCGTTGACAGAAAGTAGGGCGGGGGCGCACCCCGCCGCCCGGGGTTCGTCGTCATTTAAGGTGCGACGCACTTCCTAAGTGCATCGCACCTCGTTATGTTTTTTCCAGCACGAGGAGGTGCGAGAGGCCACAGGCGCGCAGGCCGGGCAAGCGCTCGCAGGTGTAGGCCAGGCCACGCACGAGCCGGGCCAGCGCCGGGTGGCGGGCGGCCACATTGTCAAAGCCGGGATAGATGGTGCTGTGGTAGATCACCCGCAGGGGCAGGTTGGAGAAAAGAGCGCGCAGAGTGCGCCACGTGTAGGCCCGCACGTGCGGAGCCAACCTGTTCCGCCAGCGGTCAGGCAGCCAGTTGACCAGCGGGAAGTTTCCGAAACGATACTCCCCCCGCCAGTAGATACCGTGGGTCTCGAAAAGCCACAAGCGATTGGGCACAAAGACCACCAGCCGCCCGCCGGGTCTCAGCACCCGACAGGCTTCTTTCATGCCCTGACGGTCGTCTTCCACATGTTCCAGCACCTCGTGGCTGAGGACCACATCGAAGAAGCCATCGGGAAAGGGAAGGGCTTCGGCGGAGGCCACATAGTAGGGGCGAGGCACGCCTCGCCCGTAGCTAGACCATTCCCGATAGGCCTCGGCCACTCTTTCGGGGTCAATGTCCACGCCGTAAACCTGATCGCTGAAGCGACGGAAGGCGCGCACATACATGCCCAGCCCGCAGCCCGCGTCCAGGATGCGTTTTCCGGCCAGCGGCGCGTAGCGGTTGATCAGGTTCAGTCGTCTTTCCTGGCCGTACCTCCACACGTAGCTGGGATGGCCCAGAGTAATCGCTTTATCTTGCGCGTCCACGGCTCTCAGCCTCCTGGGGGATACGGTTCAGGGTTCCAGGTTCAAGGTTTGGGGTTGCGGCGGGCGGAAGCGCGGGGGCAGAAACTGGGTCACCAGGCGCATGTCCGGGTCGCGGAAAGTGCCCACCGCCACCAGGGCCACTCCGTAGGCAAGCAAAGCAGCCACTGCGGCCAGCAGGGGATGCACGCCGTAAAGCGTCCAGGCCGTACCCCCCATGACCGCCCCGGCCAGGACCGGTCGCCACAGCAGTCGTGCCCAGGGCACGGGAGCCATGTGCCGACGCAGGCCCAGGTAAAAAGCGAGCAGCAGCGCCAGTTCGGAGAAAAGGTGCAACACCCCCGCCGCCCGGTAACCGAAAGCGGGAATGAGCAGCAGGTTGCTCCCGGCGCTGAAAGCCAGCCCGACAACGAAGCAGCGAGTCAGATAACGCTGTTGGTTGAGGGCGATGAGCACATAATGGGTCACGCTGTTGATGAAACCCACTGGGATGGACCAGATCATCAGTTGCAGGGCGATGGCCGAATCCGGCAGGTAGCGCGTCCCGCCGATGATGGTGGCCAGAGGATAGGCCAGCACGGTGGTCAGTACGGCGATGGGCAGGGCGACGATAACCAGGATACGCACGGCCAGACCGTAGGCGCGAGGCAGTGACTGGCGATCGTCGGCGGCGTAGCGGCTCATCAGCGGGAACAGGGCAAAGGTGAACGAGGCCGGGATGATGTTGATGGCGTCCACGATGCGGTACGAGGCAGCGGTATACAGGCCAACGACCGTGTCGCCGCGCAGGGCTTTGAGGATGGGCACGTCAATCTTGAAGAACTGCAGTGAGAGAAAGTCGTTGATCATCAGCGGATAGGACTGGCGGGCCATCTCCCGTCGCAAGGCCGGGTCGGGGTCCCAGTGAGGACGGAAATAGCGGCGCACGGCCAGCGTGCCCAGAATGCTCAGAGTGATCAGGTTGACCACAATAGACGTGGCTCCCAGGCCGACGATGCCCCAGCCCAGGAGCAGCACCCCCGTGCCCAGGGCCACACGCAGGATGGTGGTCACCGTGGTGATGGCCGCCGGGTACTCCATGTCCTCGAAACCGTTGAACAGGGCCGTCAGCGCCGCCGAGACCGCGCCGGGCACCAGTCCCAGGGCGAACAGGATCATGGCCCACACCTGCGTCGCCCCCAGCGGCTCGATCAGCGCCGACCAGGCGATGATGAATCCGGCCAGCAAAGGCGCGGCCAGCCCCAACAATCCCCCGCGCAGGGCCAGAGCGTTCACCAGCAGGCGATTGGCCGCCCGTCGTCCGCTCTCCCCTCGGGGCCCGCCCACTTTGGCCACCTCTCGCTGCAGCAGGGTGTTCAACCCAAAGTTGATGAAAATATCCAGGGAGACGATGACGTTGGCGGTGATGAAGTAGTACTGGCCCGCCGCCTCGGGAGCCAGGATGCGCAGCATCAAGGCGGTGAAAGCGGTGTCAATCGCCTTGTTGAAAAGTTGCAACACGATGGGAGCCAGGCTGTTCTTGGTCACCCGGCGCACGGTGGATTCCTGATCTTCCGGACGATAGAAGCGCCGCCACAGCCACACACCGACCATGAGCAACAGGGCCATCACCGCCAGGAAGCTGGCGAAAAAGCCCACCTTGACCGAGTCCGGCGTGTACTTGAAGCGCACGGTATACTGCCCAGCGGGCAGATGCACGGCGCGGAAGTTGCCGTCGGCGCGCAGGATAGGCACTGCCTGTTCGGCCTCCTCGCCCGCCCCCTGGGGACGGAAGTAGGCCCGCCAGCCGGGGAAGTAGCTATCGGTCAGCACCAGCCAGCCGGGCGCCTCCAGGTTCACCTCCACCAGCACCTCGTTGTGGCTGTACCAGGTGATAGGGGCGGGTTGGGGAGTTCCAGGTTGCGGGTTCCGGGTTTCGGGTTGCGAGTTCTGGGTTCCGGCTTCCAGAATCACATAGTTTCGAGGGTCGTATTGGCGCACCGCCTGGGCCACGTCCTCGACGGCGATGGCGCTGTGTTCCGGCAGGGTAAAGGCGCGGGGCATGGCCCCCTCGTTGCGGTAGACCTTTATCTCGCCATCGTAGACCAGGGTATAGCGCGGGTTGTCAATCTCGTACTCGGTGAGCACGTACTTCACGTTCAACAGGTCGAGCAGTGGCGAGTCCAGGCTGCGCGGGTCGCAGAGGGGCGCGATGCGGTTGTAGCGCAGCCAGTTCTGAGGCTCGATCATCTCCATGTAGTCGGCGTACTGCTTGGAGATGAGAGAGTCGTATCCTCGCACGTCGCTCAAGCCGTAGAACATGCCCGCATTGGCGTGGAAGGTCTGTTCGCCCTTAGGGCCAAAGGTGGTAAACCGCCATAGCTCCTCTTCTTGCTTCAACTGCTCCAGGAACTCCACCGCTGGCGGCTTGAAATCGAGAAAGTGCGGGTCGGCGGCGGGGTTGAACCCGTAGCCGAAGAGGAATAGGTCACCGACCAGCACCAGCAGCGCCAATGGCTTCCACACGGTGTAGCCGCCCAGCCGCTCCGGCAGATAAATGGGACAGCGACTGACGCGCAATACAGCGCCGGTGGCTATCAGAAAAAGCGCGAAAATGAACAGATTGACAAACTCATAAGAGTAGAACATGCGCCCGTCGGCGAAGGCATTGGGCGCTCCCGCCAGGCTGAGCATGACCCGCTCGGCCAGAGGGATCACCACGCCGGGGATGAAACGGCTGCCCACCAGAGCCATCAGGCCCGCCACCCCTGCCCAGAAGACCGGCCAGCCGATAAGGCGTTGCGTGTTGGTCCCGGTGAAGGGCGATTCGACACTCGTCGTTTTCCTGCCCGCGCCGGAAAGGTACCAGGCCCCGTATCCGGCCAGCACGGCCACGCTGAGAGTATAAGGGAACACCCAGCGGAAGGGAGTGCGCAGTTGGTCCATGAAAGGCAGAGCGAAGAACAGCCGGTACAGCGGCGTGCCGAAGACAAAAGCCAGGGAGACCAGCGCCAGGATCAGGAAAAACCAGACGTAGCCCCGCGAGCGTCGGTACTCCTCTGAGGTTGAGCCTCGGCGGCCAATCACAGCGAGCAGGGCCAGGAACAGGGGCAGAATGCCCGCGTAACTCCCGCCCTCCACTGCGTTCTTCACTCCCCAGTAGATAGTGTGAATGGGCTGGCCGTAGAAATCGCGGGTGACGGGCACCACCTGCCCGCTGAACACGTCAAAGTAGCTGTGATGGGCCGGACTACCGAAGAACCAGGGCACGAAGAAAGCGATGATCCGTCGCCAGGGGTAAGCCCAACTGACCACCTGTTGATAGCTGGCCGCCCCCTGACGGAAACTTTGACTGGCGAATTCGTACAGGGGGAACAACTGCGCTGCGCCCAGGCCCACGCCCAGGCTAACCATGAGTGCCAGCCAGGCGGCGGTCCGTAGCACGGGCTTCCAGCCCGTCCTATGTCGGTCGGGTTGGCAACCCGGCCTCCAAATAACACGCCAGACAGCGTAGACCCCCATCACCAGCAGCGTGTAAATGGTGAACTCCACGTGGCCGGCCAATATCTGGCATCCCAGGGCCACGGCCCCACCTATCACGTAGGGCAAAGTGTTACCGCTGCCGCCCGCCTCTTGCTGCTGAATCACCTTCTCCATCAGGGCCAGGAGCAGGGGCAGCCAGACCATGGCGGCGATGATCATGGTGAACACCACCTGCACCACCATCACCGCACTGAGCTGATAAGTGATGGCCGCCACCGCCGCCCCGAAGCGGTTGATACCCAGCGTGCGGGCGAAGATATACATAAAAAGCCCCGCCAGCCAAAATTGCAGCACGGTGAAAGGCCCGTAGGCATAAGCGACGGGCAGCAGGTAGAACAAAACGCTCAGGGGATACATTGCCGAGTGTTGTCCCGCCGCGAGGAAGGGGGTCCCGGCGAAGAGATAGGGGTTCCACAGAGGCAGCTTGTTGGTCAATCCGCCCGGCTGGCGAAACGATTCGAGGATGAATCGCTTCCAGACGTAGTTCTCCAGCAGCAGGTCACTGAGCAGCTCGTTGTGGGGCACGTCCACGCCGTGCTCAGCCGCAAAACTGCGCCACGGCTCCCAGGTGAACAGATTGTCAGCCGGGATCAGCGTCCGCCCGCCGATGAGCACCTGCCAAAAGAGCAGGCAGGGGAGTAGAAGCAGCCCGACGGCGATGAGCAGGTCCAGTCTATGCCTGCGTAGCACGGTCTTCTCTCCCCCGCAGGCGGCGATGTCGCCACCGGACTTCCCAGGTGCGCCAGGCCGCTTCCAGCTTGACGGACATGGTCATCTTGGACTTGCCGATGCGTCGGTCTTCGAAGTAGATGGGGATTTCTATCGGACGATAACCCAACCTCTCGGTCAGGTAAGCCATCTCCACCTGGAAGACGTAGCCGTTGGAGTGGATGCGGTCCAGACCGATACCTTCCAGGGTCTCCCGCCGCCAACATTTGAAGCCCGCCGTGGCGTCCTTGACCTTCACGCCCAGGATCAGGCGCGCCCATACGCTGTTGGCCCACCAACTGAGCAGATAGCGACCGAAGCTCCATTGCTCGTCCAGGCGTCCACCACGCACATAACGGGAGCCGATCACCACGTCGTAGTCCTGAATCAACTCCAGGAATTTCGGGATGTAAGAGGGCGAATGGGAAAAATCGGCGTCCATCTGGATGATGTAATCGGCCCCCTGGTCTAAGGCGAATCGAAAGCCTTGCACATAGGCCGTGCCCAGACCCAGTTTGCCCGGGCGATGGATGACGTGCACGCGACCCGGATAACGCTTGGCCAGATTATCGGCGATCTGACCCGTGCCATCGGGTGAATTATCGTCTACGATCAATATCTCCAGCCCCTCTACGTCCAGGGCGAAGAGTTCGCCGACGATGGGGCCGAGATTATCGGCTTCGTTGTAAGTCGGAATCACGACCATTGTCTTCATGGTATCGCCCTCCACGGGTTTAGCCAGCAGGCCAGATAATGATGGCGCTGATTATACTATGAGGGGAACAAAAGGTCAATCGTGGGCAAGAACGAGGTCTGTTCCGCGGTACAACTGTGGGACAGCGGAAGGGGCGAGGTGCCGCTGGGTCCCGGCCCCCTGATCTCGCGGAGTTGCCAGCCCAGCCTGGAGCTCGAAGCTCCAGGCTAAACAGCGGAAGGGCGCTGAAAGTACCCTAAACGACCGTTTGAGCAAACCAATAGCCCGTCCTCAGCGGGCTTGGGCTGCTCAGCCCTGAGCCCTCGGCCTGAGCCTTCGGCGTGAGCTCAGGCGAACGCTCGGGCCGAAGGCTTTAGCTCGGGGCGGCTTATACCCGAAATAAAGTCCATCAACTGCGGGACAGTGGAAGGGGGTGCCCGCTGCAGGGCGGGCGGGGGTGGAGATAGGTCGCTAACTGGTTCGCCAATGCCCGGTAAGACCACGGGAAAAAGCAGGTGCGACGTCCTTGGTCAAGGGCGTCGCACCTGCAAGGGCATTTGTCTTCATGGCAGCTGAGATGCTCTATTGCTCCCAGGTGCCGTCGTCGTATAGCACCGTCACCGCATCATCGCGGGCGGACCAGAGCATGGTGCCTCCCTCGAAGTCCTGGTAAGCGCCGTCGTAGTAGTGTTCTTCTTCGATGGCGTTGCCCAATCCGGTGCGCACGTCGGTATCGGTGCACCACACCAGGCCGAAGCCCAGCTTGGGACCCAGAGGGCGGTTGTCCTCGGCCTCGGAGCAACTGTAGATGGGCATGCCCTCCTCCCACTCGTCATCGTGTTGGGACCAGGTGCCCGTGTGTTGCTCCTCGGCGCTCTGGTACTCCAGGGCGTAGATGTAATCGGGCTCGGTGGCATTGTCACGCCAGTACATCCAGCCACCCTCGAACTTCTGGGCCGAATGGGGAGCCTCCACCGCCGCTTCGGTGGGGAATCCCAGATCACTGTTGGCCCCGCCCAAGGCCAGCCACATGCTGAGGAATCGGTTGCCGACATCGGGGTAGCGCTGCCAGGTGCCATCATCGAAGAGAGCGTAAATCACATCGCCCCGCGCGGACCAGAGCATGGTGCCCCCCGCGAAGTCCTGATACCCACCATCCAGGTAGATTTCTGCTTCGATGGCGTTGCCCAGCCCGGTGCGCACGTCGGTATCGGTGCACCACACCAGGCCAAAACCCAGCTTGGGACCGAAAGGCCGGTTGTCCTCGGCCTCGGAGCAACTGTAGACGGGCATACCCTCTTCCCACTCGTCATCGTGGCGCTCCCACGTGCCCGATTGCTGATCTTCGGGGTCTTCGTAATACAACACGTAGATGTAATCGGGCTCGGTGGCATTGTCGCGCCAGTACATCATCCCCTGTTCGAAGCGCTGCTCGGAGTGGATGCTTTCCACGTCGGCGGCGATAGCGTTGCCCAGAGCGCCCGCCGACGCGCCCAGCGCTTTCCAGGCTTCCTTGTAGCGAGCGGCCACGGGGATATAGCTTTTGAGCAGCAGAGGCAGATAAACGGTGTGGCCTCCGGCTCCCGGTTCCTGGGCCAGAGGTGCATTAAACGAGGGCGGGCTTGCATCAGTGGGGACTGACGGCTGGGCAGAGGTACTCACGACCAGCAGAAGACAGGTCACAGTAGCGATAGTCGCGATTAACATGTGCTTGTTATGCATCTTTACCCCTCCTCCCCCCTGGATACCCTCCGTCAAGACGGCGACGAGGCGAGAAATGCCGGAGGAGTGACTCGCGCTACTTTCATTGTATCATAGACCATTGCGGGCTTCAAGGGCTGCGCGGTTACAATTCTGTTACGGGAGCATTACAGGTTGGTTACCGGGAGGGCGGGCACCAAAAAATACGCCGCAGTCTTGAAGACTGCGGCGCATTATTCATGCCCCCGACTGGACTTGAACCAGCACGCCCGGAAGGGCACAGGTCCTCAACCTGCCGCGTATGCCTATTCCGCCACGGGGGCCTGAAATACATCGTTATTATACTCACCTCGCGGTCACTTGTCAACTTGGCGAAAGTAGCGTAAAATAGGTTTCTATCGGCCAAGAGTTCAAGGCTTTTCAATATTCTAGCGCAGGCCAGGTGACAGTCACCTGGGCCAATTCTGTGAAAAGCCCTGGCCAAGAGTGAGGGGTTATTGCGATTCGTCTGAACTCGCAGGAGAGGAGGGCACATGAAGATCGTCCTGGATGCGATGGGTGGTGACCACGCGCCGGGCGTGGTCATTGATGGGGCCGTGATGGCCGCCAGGGAATTCCCTGGCACGGAGATTGTTCTGGTGGGACGGGAGGACGTGATCCGGAGTGAGCTGGCCCGGCACGATGCCAGCGGTCTGCCCCTCTCCATTGTCCACGCCAGCGAAGTCGTTGAGATGGAGGAACACACCGACGCGGTGAAGCGTAAGCGCGATTCCTCGATGCGCGTGGGAATGCGCCTGGTGAAGAATAGGGAAGCCGACGCCTTCGTCTCGGCGGGGAACTCAGGTGGTGTGATGGCCGCCGCTCTGTTTGATTTGGGCCGGATTCGGGGCATCAAGCGCCCTGCCCTGGCCACCGTCTATCCCGCTGCTCCCGTTCCCGTTCTGCTCCTGGACATGGGCGCGAATACCGATCCCAAACCCGAGTATCTGGTGCAATTTGCCCTCATGGGGACTGTTTACGTGGAGAGGATGTGGGGCTTATCTAACCCGCGGGTGGGCATTGTCTCCAACGGCGAGGAGGCGGATAAGGGCAATATCCTGGTGCGAGAGACTTATCCGCTGCTGCAAGCCAGTGGACTGAATTTCATCGGGAATGTGGAAGGGAAAGATGTGACCAAGGGCATGGCCGATGTGGTGGTGACCGATGGTTTCACCGGCAACGTCATGGTCAAGCTCTCCGAGGGGTTGGTGTCCTTTCTGGTGAAATATCTCAAAGCGGAATTCACCGCCGGTCCGGTGAACAAGCTGGGGCTTCTACTGATGTTGCCCGGCGCGCTGGCCATGCTGCCCGGTTTACTGCTTCTCACGCCTGCTCTGCGCCGCATCGTCAAGCGCATGGACTACGCCGAATACGGGGGAGCGCCTCTGCTCGGCGTGGATGGGGTGGTGATCATCGCGCACGGCCGCTCCAATGCCAAGGCCATCAAAAACGCCGTACGCGTGGCCAAGGAGGCTGTGGAGAGCGAAATGCTTACAGCGATTAAAGACGGGTTGCAAAGCTCGTCCCTTAGTTAGGTTCAAGAAGGAGAAACCAGATGCCGAGAAAACGTCCAGACGAACAACGGGTGGTCATCACCGGGCTGGGAGCTATCACTCCGCTGGCCTTGACCGTGCGCGAAACCTGGGAGGGCTTGCTGGCCGGCAAGTCGGGTGTGGCGCACATCACTCAGTTTGACGCCAGCGAGTTCCCGGTACGCATTGCCGCCGAGGTGAAGGGCTTCGATCCCAAGAAGTACATGAATTTCAAAGAGGCGCGGCGCATGGCTCGTTGCTCTCAATTCGCCATTGCCACAGCCCAGGAGGCCATCGCCGACGCCCAATTGCCGCAACCTTTTGTGGATGAGGAACGGGTGGGTGTGCTCGTCGGTTGTACCATTGGTGGTTTCGAGCAGGCAGTGGAGAACATAGATATTTTCCGCCAAAAAGGGCTGGCGCGAGTCAGTCCCTTCGGCCTCACCGCCTCGCTGCCGAACATGCCTAGCCATCATGTGAGCCAGACTTTTCAGGCCAAGGGTTACATCAACACGGTGACCACGGCCTGCGCTACCGGGACTCAGGCCGTGGGTGAAGCAGCGGAGGTGATACGCCGTGGCGCGGCGGACGTGATCATCTGCGGCGGGGTGGAAGCCGTGATCCACTTTGCCAATTTCGCGGGTTTCATCGCCATGCGCGCCATTTCCGCGCGCAACGATGAACCGGAGCGAGCCAGTCGGCCTTTCGACAAGGACCGCGACGGCTTCGTCATCGGTGAGGGGTGTGGCATCCTGGTCTTGGAGAGCCTGCCCCACGCCTTGCAGCGCGGTGCACACATCTATGCCGAGGTGCTGGGCTACAGCGCGTCGTCCGACGCTTTCCACGTAGCAGCTCCTGACCCCGAAGGCGCGGGAGCGGTGCGCGCGATGCGCTGGGCCCTGGCGGACGCCGGAATCGCTCCCGAAGAGGTGGACTACATCAACGCTCACGGCACCTCCACGCCGCTGAACGATGTGATTGAGACCAAAGCCATCAAGGAAGTGTTCGGCGATCACGCCTACCGGGTGGCCATCAGCTCTACCAAATCCATGATCGGGCATACGCTGGCGGCGGCGGGGGCTATCGAGGCCATCGCTTGCGCGCTGACCATCGAAGAGGGCATCATCCATCCCACCATCAACTACGAGACGCCTGATCCAGAATGTGATTTAGACTACGTGCCTAACCAGGCCCGCCGGGCCGAGGTCAATATCGCGCTGTCCAACTCCTTTGGTCTGGGAGGACAAAACGCTTGCCTGGTGTTGGGCAAGTATAGGGCTTGAGAGGAAGAAACCATGAAAGTCATCCGCAACGAAAAACACGTCACGCTGAGAGCCCGTATTGGCCAGTGGGCCAGCCTGGCCGGGATGGCTGTACTGGGGTCGGGCCTGGTCATCTCTTTCACCAGACCCCAGTGGCTCGGCATCTCTTTCATGTGCCTGCTGGTGGGTCTGGCCTTCTCCCAGGTGGGGCTGTATTTCATGAGACGCTGGGTGCGCAGGCCACGACCCCATGAGATTCTGGAGAAGGCGCTTAAGGGGCTGGATAACCGTTTTGAGTTGTATAGCTTCTGCCTGCCAGCACCTCACGTGCTTCTCTCGCCCCAGGGTCTTTTCGTGCTGCGCGTTCAGCCGCAGGAGGGGGAGATTAGCTGCAAGGCTGACCGCTGGCATCAGAAGTTCAGCATTGCGCGCTTCCTGGGCTTTTCCGGGCAGGAGACGGTGGGCAATCCCACCCGGGCAGCCCAGACCGAAGTGCGGGAGCTGACGGCGTTTTTGGAGAGCCATATCCCTGATGAACCCGTCGAGGTGCAGCCGTTGATCGTGTTCACCAATGACGGGGCCGAGCTGTCTGTCTCCGAGCCCTCCATACCAGTGTTGCACTACAAGAAGCTTAAGTCCTACCTGCGCGGTCTGGGTCAGGGGGGCCTTTCCACGCGACAACGTAAGCGCTTGTCCCAGCTTTTCAGTGAGCAGGTGGATTAGTTTGCGGCTGCCTGTGGGTTGAGGGGATACGCGAGAACGACTGGCGCGGCACAGAATCCGCGCCTATCCCCTCTCCGTAGCCGCGCTTTCCATAGCGCGGGCTGACCAACCGACCAATAGACAACCTCTTTGCTCAAGGCTTTGTGCGGATAACACCAATGCTGTGGAGCAATTCTATAGCCAGGGAACCATGATTTACGAGAGAATACGCCAGGGACCATCGCCGCGACTGCGGCTGGTCCTGCTCATTACTATCATCATCCTCGCCGCCTTTCTGCGGCTCTACCGCATCCATGAGCTGCCACCAGGCTGCAATTATGACCAATCCGCTTACGGCGTGGACGCTTTGCGCATCGTCCGTGGCGAGGAGTTCCCCATCTTCTTCGAGTCCAATTTTGGACGCGAGCCCCTTTTCAGCTACCTGGTGGCTCTTTGCTTCTTGATCATCGGCATTGGCCCGACGGCCATCCGCGTGGCCTCGGCCCTAGTGGGTATTTTGACCGTGCCGGCCGTTTACCTTCTGGCCCAGGAACTGCTTTCGGAAGAGGACGGTTGGGCGCGCTGGGGAGGACTGCTGGCCGCTTTTAACGTGGCCATCTCCTACTGGGACCTGACCTTCAGCCGCATGGGATTGCGGGCTATCCTCGTCCCTTTGTGCGAGACGATGACCTTCTATTTTGCCTGGCGCGGTCTGCGCACCGGTCGCCGCGGGGCTTTCGTCGGCGCGGGGATTTTTCTGGGGCTGAGTCTTTACACTTATCAGGCCGCCCGCGCAGTACCGGCCCTGGTGCTGCTGATGATTGTCTACCAGGCAGTGCTCACGCGCTTACCCCTGCGCCGTCATCTGGGTAACATTGTTTTGCTGTTCGGCATCGGCTTGCTGGTTTTCGCCCCCTTGGGACTCTATTTCTTGCGCCATCCGGGCAGCGCCAACCTGCGCATCGGACAGACGTTGGTGGTGGGGGCGGAGGAGACGGAGACCTCCGAGGAGATAAGCACGCTGACGACCAAGCTGGTGGAGAACCTGCTGATGTTCAACGTGCGCGGCGAGGACGATCCCCGCTATAATCTGCCTGGCCGTGCGGCGCTGAATCCATTGCTCTCCGTTCTCTTTTTGCTGGGGTTGACGGTCAGCTTGCTACGCCTCAGGCGAGCGCCGTATCTTTTTGTGCTCACCTGGCTGGCGGCGATGTTGGCCCCGGCAGTGCTGGCCAAGTATGGCTCCAATTTCAAGCGAGCCATTGGCGATACGCCGGCGGTGGCATTGCTGGTCACCATCGGCTCCCTGTGGCTGGGGGATGCAATCGAGCGTACGGCAGCTAGTTTCTCCATCTCCTGGGCACGTCGCTGGCGCACCGCGACGGCTCTGCTGTTGACCGGGGTGTTTCTGCTCAGTGGCCTGTGGGTTTACCGGGACTATTTCCTCATCTGGGCTAAGGACCCCACCCTCTTCACCCGCATGGAAGCCGGGCAGACGGCCATTGGCGAGTACGTGGGCCAGCTTCCACCGGATGAACTGGTGTATCTCTCCCCCGTGCCTGCCGATCACCAGAGTGTGGTTTTCTCCTCCGGCATCAGACCGGGGATAAAAGCTTTCAACGGGCGACGGGCGCTGGTATTGCCCGCCCGGCCGGAGCAGGACGTCACCTACGTCATCGTCCCCGGCGAGGACAAAACCTCCCTGGATAAACTGGCCACTGTTTACCCGGCGGGCGGCATCGTCGCCGAGGGACCGGACCAGTACGGTCAGCCCTATTTCCTGGCTTTTCACGTGCCGGCCGGCACGGAGGCCCAGATCAAGCCCCTGTACCCGCTGCACGCGACATGGGAGGACAAGATTCGCCTGTTGGGTTATGACCTGGAAAGCACCGAGTATCCGGCTGGGGGCGAGATGGACCTCGTTCTTTACTGGCAGGCTTTAGCGCCCATGGAGTTGTCGTACACGGTTTTCACCCACCTCTTGGGTCCCTACAACGAGGCCACGGGTGGTCCGCTGTGGGCCCAGGATGACAGCGAACCCGGCTGGCGCTCCTATCCGACCACCCTCTGGTCGCCAGGGGAGATCGTTCTGGATCGGCACACGCTGAGCATCCCGGCCAATACTCCAGCAGGGGTGTATGAAATCGAGGTGGGGTGGTATTATTGGGTGACTCAGGAACGCCTGTCCCTGCGGGATGACGTCGGAGACGTGAGCGATCATTTGATCCTGGGCCAGGTGATGGTCACCGCGAATCAGTAGTGCTGTCCCTTGTGGGCGACTGCGTCCAGGACAGTGGGGCTTCTTTTCGCCAGCCCCTCACGCAGTGAGGGGCCGGTGACAGCTTCGCCAGACAAGGACTTGGCCGAACTCCGAGGTGGCGGGTAAGGCTCTCTGTCTCCCGCGACCAGCACCGCCTGTCACACGGCGGTGCGTCCTCAGCCGAGCCCCACCCGCCCTACACTGATGCGGCCACTGGGGCAAGTTTGCACCCTTTCCCTGTCCCGCAGAAGTTGGGGTAGCCGCGCTTTCCATAGCGCGCCGACGGCCCCCAGCACCGCGAAGGCACACTGTCGTGACCGGGGTTGCGCGGTAAGAAACCGCGCCTACCATTTCTGGGGGGATGGGAGAGGTCTCCGAGGCCAGGACACAGCAACAACTCGCCCTCAAAGTGGAATACACCCCAGGGACAGGCTCAACTGGACAAAACGGGAGAATGTAGTATAATACGCCTAGCCGGAACGAAGTTGCCCCAATACATTCAGGAGATTGATGACCATGGCGGAGACGCCAGGCGCCTCGTCTCACTGGCGCGAGCTTTGGTCACAAGGGATGCACTGGGTTAGCGGCGGAAGCAAGGGATTCCTGTCCCGTTACGCCGCGCATCTGGCGGTTATCTCCTTTGTGGCCTTGGCCTTATTGCTTAATGGGATAGAGCTACCGGACGTTGTCGCCGATCCCACTATCCCCACACCGGCTCCCTTCTTGGGTGAGAGAGCCCATGCCCCCCTGGCGGACCGGAGCGGCTTGCGAGTACTGAGCAAGCAGACTCTGGTTCGCGCTCCCGTACCCCATACCGCCATTCCCGACCGCCCGCGCCGTGAGGTGATTACCTACACGGTGCAATCCGGTGATACGGTGCTGGGCATCGCCGCGAAATTCGGCCTGCAAGGGGAAACCATCGTCTGGGCCAATGCCAGCCTGGAAGATAGCCCCGATTTTCTGATGCCAGGTCAGATTCTCAACATTCTGCCCGTGGACGGCGTCTATCACACCGTCCAGGAAAAGGATACACTGGAAAGCATCGCCAAAAAATACAAAGTGGACGTGGCGGCCATCACCGGGTGCGAGTACAATCACCTGACCGAGCCGTACGAATTGAAGGTCGGCCAACACCTGATAGTGCCCGGAGGCGAAAAGCCCTATGTGGCGCGTTACATCTCCGCCTGGAAAGGCCCTGTCCCGGGGAACGTGGAACGCGGCACGGGACTTTTCGGCTGGCCGGTGAGCGGCTATCTGACCCAGCATTATTGGAGTCAACACCGGGCTATTGACATCGGCGGGCCCACAGGCACACCGGTGTATGCTGCAGACTCCGGCTTCGTCACCTTCGCCGGATGGACCGATTTGGGTTACGGTCGCCTTATCGTGATTGATCACCGCAACGGTTTCGTCACCTATTACGCGCACCTGGATGCCTGCTACGTCTCCGCTGGCGACTCGGTAGGCAAGGGCGCGCTGATCGGCGCGCTGGGCAACACGGGCCGTTCCACGGGACCACACCTGCACTTCGAGATTCGCCACAAAGGTGTGCAACGCAATCCCCTGGTGTATCTGAAATAAAAACAGGTGCGACGCACCTCTGGAGGTGCGTCGCACCTGGCAAGCGCCGGCCCTTCGGCGGCTACTTCGCGTATTCCACCGCTCGCGTCTCGCGAATCACCGTCACTTTGATCTGCCCCGGATATTCCAGGTTCGTCTCCACTGTTTTGGCGATCTCCTTGGAGAGACGGATGGCGGCCAGGTCGTCTATGTCCTGAGGCTTGACCAGGATGCGGATTTCCCGGCCGGCCTGGATGGCGTAGGATTGATCTACGCCCTCGAAGGAGTTGGCCACTTCCTCCAGAGCCTGTACACGCTTCAGGTAAGTCTCCAGAGACTCCCGCCGCGCGCCGGGGCGTGCTCCGGAAATGGCGTCGGCTGCTTCCACCAGGATGGCTTCTACCGATTGCGTTTCGGTTTCCCCGTGGTGCGCGGCAATGCAGTTGACGATGGCCTCGGACTTGCCCAACCGCCGCGCTATCTCCGCTCCGATTTCAGCGTGAGCCCCCTCCCTTTGCTGATCCACGGCCTTACCGATATCATGGAGCAGACCGCCCTCCTTGGCCAGGGCCACATCGGCCCCCAACTCGGCGGCCATCATCCCCGCCAGATGCGCCGTTTCGATGGAGTGCTGCAACACGTTCTGCCCGTAGCTGGTGCGGAAGTGGAGGCGGCCCAGGAGTTGGATGAGCTCCGGGTGCATGGTAGGGATGCCCACTTCGTGTATCGCCCTTTCCCCTTCTTCCTGGATGATCGCTTCTACCTCTTCGCGGGCCTTCTCCACAATTTTCTCGATGCGGGCGGGATGGATGCGACCATCCACGATGAGTTTGCTGAGGGCTACGCGGGCTATCTCCCGGCGCACGGGGTCGAAACAAGAGAGCACCACCGCTTCCGGTGTGTCGTCTACCACCACGTCCACGCCGGTGGCTTTCTCAAAAGCGCGGATATTGCGCCCGCCGCGCCCGATGATGCGCCCTTTCATCTCATCGTTGGGCAAAGGCACCATGGAGACGGTCGTTTCGGCCACTTCCTCGGAGGCGAGGCGCTGGACGGCGGTGGCGATGATCTCCATCGCCCGTCGGTCGGCCATCTCCTGGGCCTCGGCTTCCACCTGGCGAATCTTGCGCGCCATTTCTTGTCGCGTTTCCTCTTCCACCGTTTGTAGCAGCGTCTCACGGGCCTCTTCCACGCTCATCTGGGAGATGCGCTCCAGCTCCCTGAGGCGTTCTTCCTTAGCTGCCTCCAACTCGTTCTTCAACTTGTCCAGCTTGCTCTGGCGCTGATTCAACTTGCGTTCGCGCTTTTCCAAGCGATCCATCTTATGGTCCAGCGCGTCGCGGCGCCGTTGCAGACGGATTTCCTCTTTTTGTAAGTCCGCCCGCTTTCTTTTCAGTTCTTCTTCTGCTTCGTCCCGAATTTTCAGGGCCTCGTCCCGGGCGGCCAGGATCGTCTCTTTGTACTTAGACTGCGCCTCTTCCAGTAAGCGCTGGGCCTCCGCCTGGGCTGATTTCATCTGAGCTGCCCCCAGAAAGTGCTTTAGCAGGTATCCAAGGACAGCACCCACAACTATGCCCCCTAATATCCCAAGGACGGTTCCGGTTCCAAATCCACCTATTCCCATTTCGTCACCTCTCTTTCACGTGGTATGCTCGCTTTCCCGGTGAAGCTCGTTCCAGACGCGGGTGACCACAGCCTCGACAGTCTCAAAAGCAAAACCCCTGCGTCGGAGGTATGCGCCGAGCTTCTGGCGGAAAGGTTGATATTCCAGGTGACTCCAGCGTCTCACGCGCTGCTGTGCCGCGCGATAAGCGCTTTCCTCCTCGTCCAGGTTTTCCAGCGCGGCAGCGATAGCTTCCTCGCTCAGACCTTTCTGTCGCAGCTCGCTGCGCAGGGCGTATCTCCCTCTGGGCTTGAACTGCTCCCGATTTTCGACCCAGTAACGGGCGAAAGCGTAATCGTCCAGCAGCCCAACACGCTTCAGGCGGGCGATGACCTCTTCCTGAATCGCTGGAGGCACCTGTTTTTTGTGTAAATATTGTCGTATCTCGGCCTCGCTGCGCGGACGGTACGAGAGAAAGTCCAGCGCTTGCTCGTAGGCCGTCTCGCGGGTATCCTGTTCACGTAAGCGAATGATGTCCTCATCCGTGAGGTATTGCCCGCGATGCAGCTTGGCAGCCTCGATGGCGGCCAGTCCAAAGGCGAACTGACCATCCACGTAGACGTTGACCCGGTTCTTATTCCTCTTTTGTACGCGGAGCGCGGTGATTTTACCGGCCATGCTCCGGGCCCTTATCATAAAACAAAAATAGCTGGGCAACCCCATGCCGCAGCTATCTCGCAATTGACGTGTGCGTTTTGCAGCTTCCCACCGGGATAATGACAGGGAAGCGGGCGTGGTGCAACGGGTTATCTCAACTCGTGGCCACCTTGGCCCAACCAGTCCCGATGTTCCCCGGGCTTATATCTGGAAATACCAGAGACTTATGTCCTGTTCAATACTGATGAGTATCGAAAAATGCCCGATTTTGAGCTTAGCACCGGTTGATCACCTGGTTGTTTGTGATGAGTTAACAGCGAATCATCAAAGGGAAGGACCCCTGATGCTCGTGTCAGAAGGCGGGTAGGGCCTTCCTCGGATCATCGCTATAACTGAAAGATTCACCCAACCCGTTGGCTCTAGCGCAGCATCATTTCGGCCAACGGGCACCTCGCGTAATTCAAGCACACTGTTAGCTGCGGCTCAGAGAATTGCTGGAAAGATGGGACAACTACTCGCAGTTGTTCTACCGACCGCACAGGTAGAAGAG
>JACIWR010000219.1 GCA_014360845.1 Anaerolineae bacterium | reverse complement strand
TCCGCTCAGGGCGCAGCCCTTCGTCTCCGCTCAGGGCGCAGCCCTTCGCTTTCACTCAGGACGCAGCCCTTCGATTTCACTCAGGACGCAGCAGCGGTCGGCCGCTACGGTGAAAAACCTGCCCCGAAAGAGGAAGGCACCGCTTCCAAGCGGGCTTGAACTGCTCAGCCCTGAGCTTTAGGGCGGGTAAGCGACCGGGCAGCTTCTGTAACCCAAATAATTTCTTAAACTTCATAAGTCCCCGCGCTGAAGGGCGAAGCCCCTGCAACGGGCTCCGGACATGCTTCAGGGTTGGATTGAGCAGGGCGGGGCCATGCCCCGCTGCATCCGCGGCGGGCCACGGGCCCGACCTACTTAACTCCGATCCGGAGAACCCAAGGAGCCGCCTACCGTATCTTCTCAATAATTTGGGGTAGGGGCAGGTCTTGCACCTGCCCGCCTGGGCGACCGCAAGGGTTCGCCCCTACATTTTGAGAAGATACCGCCTACCGTTCGGCTGAGCTCACGACGAAGCCTGCCGACCAATACAGCAGGTAGGGCTCTCTTCTTCCCACAACCAGCACCCTGTTTCACGGCGGTGCGTCCTCAACCGCGCCCAATCCGCCCCACGTCCTGAGGCTTCGGGCCCCGGGCGAGGCTTTCATCCAGCGCCCTGCTGCTCAGCCTGCGCGGTCACGGTCACGTCGCTGAAAAAGACCTTCTCCCTGCTGACGTCAACCGCCCGCCCGGTTATCTCCAGAGTTCCGGTGAGCGGCAGGTGATTGGAGGCGTTACCGACCATGACCTCAATCACGCCCGGCCGGACCACATAGCGCATCGCCTCGTCGCAAAGACCCAACTGATGAGTGTGCAGGGTAAAAGTCACCGTCTTGCGTTCCCCCGGCTGCAGACTAAGACGTTTGAACCCTTTCAACTCCTTGAGGGGGCAGGGCGGAGGCACGTCACAATGGCGCACATAGAGTTGCACCACCTCATCCCCGGCCCTGGAGCCGGTATTGGTCACGTCTACGCTGATGGTCACCCTGTCCCCCACTGCCACCTTCTGCGGGGCAATGCACAAGTTTTCGAATTCAAAGGTGGTATAACTCAACCCGTAACCGAAGGGGAACAGAGGCTCGCCCCGGAAGTAGCGATAGGTGCGGCCCTCCAGGCGATAGTCCTCAAAGGGGGGCAAATCTTCCACCGACTTGTAGAACGTAACCGGCAACCGCCCGGCGGGGTTGTAATCGCCGAAAAGGACATCAGCGATGGCTTCCCCACCGGCCTGTCCGGGATACCAGGCCTCGACGATGGCCGGGATATGCTCAGCAGCCCAATTCACGGCCAGCGCACTGCCGTTGAGCAGCACCAACACCACCGGCTTGCCCAGGGCATGAATCTGCTTGAGGAGCTCCTCTTGAGGACGCGGCAACCTGATGTCGGTGCGGTCGCCGCCGGCAAAGCCATCCACCTTCACTGGCATCTCCTCCCCCTCCAGGGCGGGGGAAATGCCCATCACAGCGATGATCACCTCCGCTTTCCTGGCCGCCTCCAACGCTTGCGCCTCATGATCAGCGCCGGGGAGGGACCACAGAAGCTGCACCTGCGGATCGAGGCCCCGGCTCACGTAATCCAGCCGCAGGCTGTAAAGACGCCCCGCCTCCAGTTCAACCTCTTTGCGGCCGAGAATAGGATGGTGCACACCTTTATACTCCGCGATCAACTCGCCATCCAGATAGAGGCGATACTCGCTGAACCCGTTGACGCCCAGCCCGTAGGTTCCGCTCACCGGAGGCACAAGATAGCCCGTCCAGCGCACGGCGAAACTATCTCCCCACCGGCCCGTGAGCGGAGTGGTGTCTTTCCAGATGAAGTCAACAATACGATCCACCCGGCTCAGCACCGGCTCGCCCTCGAAGCCGGGATTGTCGTAGTAATCGGCTCTCAAACCCCGCTCCTGGGCATCGGCATCGGTGGGGTGCAGGTAAGTGGAGGGGATAACTTCCAGCGTGGGGACGCCGTCGGCTATGGCACACCCTTGCGCGTAGTAGAGCCTGGTGGCAGGCGAGACTTTCCTGCGGATGCCCTCCAACGGGGCCACGGCCCTGGTCGGCGTGCCGCTGTAATTGCCCAGCAGCACCCGCAGATCATCGGCGTTAGGGCCGATGACGGCGATGGACCCCAGGTCTTTAGGCAAGGGCAGCAGATTGCCCTCGTTTTTGAGCAGGACGATGGACTCTCGCGCTGCCTGCAAGGCCAGTTCCCGATGCTGGGGAGAATCAACCACCTGGTAGGGGATTTGGGCGTAAGGCACCTGCTCCGGGGGATCGAACATCCCCAGACGGAAACGGGCGATGAAGAGCCGCGTGACCGCCTGGTCAATCTCCTCTTCCGAAATCAGCCCCTGCTTCACTGCCTCCAATAGCGCCGGATAAGTGGAACCGCAGTTGAGATCGCAGCCGTTTTTCACCGCCAGGGCTGCCGCCGCCTCCGGGGTGTCTACCACCTGGTGATGAGCATAGATGTCGCGGATGGCCCAACAATCGGAGACCACATACCCCTCAAAACCCCATTCCCGGCGGAGGATCTTCTCCAGCAGAGTTGGGCTGGCGCAGCAGGGCTCGCCGTTCACGCGGTTGTAAGCGCCCATCACCGAGGCGGCCTTGGCTTCTTTGACGCAGGCCTCGAAGGCGGGCAGATAAGTTTCCCCCATATCCCGCCCACTGACCTGGGCATCGAAATGATGCCGCTCAAGCTCCGGTCCGCTGTGCACGGCATAGTGCTTGGGGGTAGCCACCAGCTTCAGATAGCGGGGATCGTCCCCCTGCAGCCCTTTCACGAAAGCTACTCCCATGCGGGCGGTCAGATAGGGGTCTTCCCCATAAGTTTCCTGACCTCGCCCCCAGCGGGGGTCACGGAAGATATTGATGTTCGGTGACCAGAAGGTCAGGCCGGTGTATATCTCTCGAATGCCTCGTCGGACCGCTTCGTGGTGTTTGGCCCGGGCCTCATCGGAGATGGCCACCGCAATGCGGTGCAGCAGGTCGGGGTTCCAGGTGGCGGCTAGGCCAATGGCCTGGGGAAAGACCGTGGCCACGCCGGCCCGCCCGACGCCGTGCAAGCACTCGTTCCACCAATTGTACTGAGGGATGCCCAGCCGTTCGATGGCTGGGGCGTCGTACACCATCTGCGAGACCTTTTCCTCCAAAGTCATCCGAGAGACCAGGTCGGCTACACGTGCTTCAATGGGTAATGAAGGTTCTTTGTACATAGAGATAAGCTCCGATAAGTTGTCGTTGATAATTCAGTTTGTCAGACAAACCCGGATCCGTTTTCTGCTAACAGAATCCAGCGACGGTAGGCGCGGTTTCTTACCGCGCAACCCGATTGCGACAGTCGCGCTATGGAAAGCGCGGCTACTTTACAGGACTCAACACCACCAAATCACTCCCCGGCATACTTATGACACTTGACGAGCACACCGTCCACATAAATATCGGGGGGCACTTCGTCCTTGCACCTATCCATCACATCCGGGCACCGCCCTGCGAATTTGCACCCGGCCCGCAGATACTCCTCGTACTCTGTATCGGCTAGAGTGATAACCGTATCCCAGCGCTTGTTGGGATCCGCTTCGGGGATGGATTCGCGCAGCAGCTTGGTGTATGGGTGCTTGGGCTCCATCAACACCTTCTCCACGGGTCCCATTTCCACGATGTTCCCCCGGAACATGATAGCGATTCTATCGCTCACATAGTAGGCTGTGGCCAGGTCGTGAGTGATGTATAACACGCTCACCCCCAACTCTTCCTTGAGCTTCTTGAACAGATTCACGATAGACATTCTCAAGGAAGCATCAACCATCGAAACAGGTTCATCGGCAATCAGGAGAGTGGGATTGGTCAACAGCGCCCTGGCGATGGAGATCCGCTGCAACTGCCCCCCGGAGAACTCATTGGGGTACTTGCCGGAGAACTCCTCATAAGAGAGGCCCACCGCTCGCAGCTTCTCATCAATCAATCTGATCGCTTCTTCCTTACTCCCGGCCAACTTGTAGTTCTGGACGGTCTCAAAGAAATACCGGTCTACGGTTCTCAAGGGATTGAAGGTACCGAAAGGGTCCTGGAAAATAGCTTGTATGCCCTCAGTGAACCACACCTTCTCGTTTTTCGTGCCCTTCTTGCCGTTATAGAAAATCGCGCCCGAAGTCGGTTCCTCGAAACCCAGGATCATTCTGGCCACAGTTGTCTTGCCACAGCCACTCTCGCCAGCCAGGGCGAAAATCTCCGCCGGTTTGATGTAAAACGACACGCTGTCGGTGGCCGTTATCCTGACCCGCGAGATCACGCTCCCCAGAGTGAAAACTTTGGTCAGACGATCGAGCTCAAGAAGCTTTTCCATTTCCCCCCTCTCCGACCAGCCAACAGGCTACTTTGTGATTGTTATCCAGCTTGACGAAACCAGGCATCTGTTCCTTGCAAATCTCCAATGCATAGGGACACCTGGGATGGAAGGGGCAACCACTGGGGAGGTTGATGAGGGATGGCGGACTCCCGGGCACGCTCTCTCGCGTCGTCTTGTCTCCAAACCTGGGCAAGGAGTTGATCAAATACCTGGTATAAGGGTGAAGGGGATCGCCGAAAATTCCCTCGGTCGTAGCCTCCTCGACCATTTTTCCGGCGTACATGATGCCGATGCGATCGGCGATGTTGGCCTGCACGCCCATATCGTGCGTCACCAAGACAATCGTGTTTCTCAGGTTTTGCTGAATGTCCTTCAAAAGCTGCACCACGCCTCGTTGGACAACGACATCGAGAGCCGTGGTAGGCTCATCGGCGATGATGATGCGGGGCTTCAGAAGCGCCGCCAAGGCGATGGTCACCCGCTGCCTCATCCCCCCGGAAAGCTGGTGAGGATAGGCATCCAGAATCTTCTGGGGCAATCCCAGGGCCGCAATATGCTCCCTGGCGATGGCAAAGGCCTCGTCTTTCGTCTTTCCGCTCACGTGACTATCCAGGAAATCCCGGAAGGTCTCTTTCAACCTGATCACCGGGTTGAGCACGCTCATCGAACCCTGCGGAACGTAAGAGACATACTCCCAGCGCAGCTTTCGCTTTTCCTCCCTGCTGAGAGAAGAGACCTCGACCTCCTCACCGTTCACCCGGTAATAGACCTTCCCTCCGATCAATCTCAACGGCGGCTCGATGGCGGCGTAGAGCGTTTTCAACAAAGTCGTCTTCCCGCACCCACTTTCGCCGGCAATCCCGTAGATTTCATTCTCCCGAATCTCGAGGTCAACCTCGTTGACCGCTTTCACTACCTTGCGAGTGCCCAGCACATCGAGCACGTAGAAAGCTTTCAGCTTTTCAGTGCGTAGTATCGTCTGGTTCATCGCCCCCTCACTACACTCCGACCCGTTGGATCCGCGTTCTTGGATCCAGGTATTCACTGATGCTGACCGAAAGCCAGTACAAAGCCACAAACAGGAAAACGGCCAGGACGACCGGGGTCGCGATCCACCACCAATACCCCAGCAGCATGGCCTGATAACTGATCGCCCATTGCAGCATCGTTCCCAGCGTGGGGATGTCCAGGTTCACCAGGCCGAGAACGGCCAGCGTCATCTCCATCCCAATGGCCCAGGACATGTTGTTAATCAGAGTGGAGAACACCAAAGGCGTGGCGAAGGGCATGTACTCGTTCAGCACCAGGCGCAGAGTACCCGTTCCGGAAAGAATCGCCGTCTGAGTGAACTCCCGCTCCCGTAAACTCAATATCTGCGAGCGAATCACCCGCGCATCCCAGGCCCAGCCGAAAAAAGCCAACAGAAGTCCCAGGGTCACGAGATTCATCTTATCGCGTATCAACATGGCCAGCATGACGATAATGAGAAAAAGAGGAATGACCAGAAGACTATCACTCACGAACATCAGGACCCTATCGGTCAACCGTCCCTTATAGCCGGCGACCATACCCACGAGCACGGCAATGACCCGCGAAACCGTGCCCGCGATCACCGAGATGACCAGCGAATTGCGCACGGCGAATGTCGCCTGCCAGAAGACGTCCTGCCCCTTGGAGTTAGTCCCCAGGAGATATTCTCTTGACGGTTTCAGGTCCCTGGGCACGACTCCCCACAAGGTCGGGTCGTAGGGCGAAAAAATGGTAAGGACCGCCAGGACGAGCAACAAGCATAGAACGCAAAAACTCAACGCAAACCTGTAATCCCTGAAGAGATCTCTAAGTACTTTCACCGTATCCGCGCTCCTTATAGGTATCTCACCCTGGGATCGAAGAGAGGATAGAGCAGATCAATGATCAAAATCGCTGTAGTAATGGCCACAATCGAAAGGAGCGTGATGCCCATAATCAAGTTATAATCCCCGGTGATAATAGCGTTGTAGAGAAGCGTACCGAGGCCGGGATAAGAAAAGACAATCTCGGTGATCAATGCGCCACTGAACACCTGTCCGAGGGACAAAGCCAGATTCGTGATTTGCGGAAGCATGGCGTTTCGGATCACGTACTTCGACACAATCCTGCTCTCTTCGACACCGCCCAGTTTGGCATAATTCACGAAAGCCTCGGCGTTGACGTTCTGCACAATCAGCTTCATGATCTGGAAGTTGGCGGCCCCGCCCAGGATGGTAAGCGACAAGGCCGGAAGGAAGGCGTGCCTGAGCACATCCTTTATAAAAGCCCAATTGAACGCGGCCTGCCGCCCGATGTCGGTCCCGCCAGCGACCGGGAACCAACGGACGACGTAAGCCAGGAGGAGCAAAAGAGCAAAGGCAAAGATGTAGTAAGGCAGCGGTCGGATGACCATGGCCACAGCATCGAGGGCCCGCGACCAGGGTTTGCGCGAGAAGTAACCGGCCAGCCCACCGATGATGTTCCCGATGAACCAGGAGAGCAACGTCGTCGTCAGTAACAGGCCCGCCGTCCACGGCAGCGCCGTGCGGATTAGATTGCTCACCGGCGTCGGAAACTGGAAGAAAGAGACCCCGAAATCCGCCCGGAACAACCGCATCCAAAACGCGCCGTATTGTTCGAGCATTGATCCTTGCAGTCCATACAACTCGGTAAGGTCATTGATGAACTCGTTCATAGATGCGGGATCCAGGTAAGACCCCTGCGACCTGAGCTGCGTAATCGTCCGCTGCACCGGGTCTGACGGCGAGAAACGAGGGATGAAGAACACGGCTGTGATCCCGAAGAAGATTACCAGAAAATACTGGATAAGCCGTGGAATAAGATACCGTTTTATAAACGTCATCGCTGCTTCCTCAACCTAACCAATCCATCCGATGTATCTTCTCAAAATGTAGGGGCGAACCCTTGCGGTCGCCCAGGCGGGCAGGTGCAAGACCTGCCCCTACCCCAAATTATTGAGAAGATACCATCCGATCATTGTTGAAAAAGTGCCCTTGGGCGAGCTGTATCTGCCCGCCCAAGGGGCACTGTGTCAAGACTTTT
>JACIWR010000218.1 GCA_014360845.1 Anaerolineae bacterium | reverse complement strand
TTAGCTACCCGACAGGTGACTACTCAGCCTATGCTCCAAGTCCCCGTCCCGGGGACGTTCCATGCGGCAAGATGCTGTCTTTGGCGCGGTTTTCTCAGCCGAGACGCCCCCGGGATGGGGGCTACGAGCCTGGGGAGGACAGTGCGCCTGCTAGCCTGAGTAGTAACGATTTTTCAAGCTGTGCAGTTGGCCCCAGGCCGCGCGGGTCTGAGCCCCCGCTCTGGGGAAGTGTGCGTCAGTTCTGGGGCGAGTTTGCGCCTTGCAGGGGCGCAGCACGCTGCGCCCACTACAGGCCCCGCCGCATCCGCGTCGGGCCACGGGCCCGACCTACTGCGCGGTTTGTGATAGAAACCTTAAAATTTTGGGGGGTTGGGGGCGGATAAGCCCAATTGGGTCTTGACAGACCGTGCTTGCTGTGGTATATTATAAATAGTTCAATATGACGGCTACCCATGCAAACATGGGACCGCAACGCTGTGGTTGTTCGAGGGCCATTGCGCTGACACAGCCGAGCTGCCGAAAAATTTCAATTTTTTGGAGTTCGGCTTTTTGTTTCAGAACTCCATTGCCGTCGGCGGGGGGAGTCTCTTTAGCCAAGAAATACACAGCGTCCAGTCCACCTTCCATCTTGCGCATGTAATGGGTCCGGAATTTAATCTACATAAATTCGATCCATTACCAACCCAACACTCTATCCTCTCTCCTGCAAGGCCGTAGTTCTTACCATAAATTTCCCCTCGGTAGGCGGCCAATCACAACGGATTACTTCTGTTCAATTGAATAGTTCCAGCGGCGGTGCGTCTGTACATAGTGAACTGCTAGGGAAACAGGGTTATCTCCGTCGCACTGACTAAAGCGGATATTGTCCATGCTGGCTAGACGGGCGACGTAACTGAAGATACACTTGCCTGACCAGAGTTGACAATGTCCGGCTAGAAGGGGGGTGAGGACCGGAAAACCAGAGAGTGTGTCGTGAGTTCGCCTGTTGGTAGTTAGGTAAATCGAAGTCCGATTTTGATTCCAAGGAGGGAAACGCAAGATGGCAGTTTACAAGAAAATGATTGACGAGGCCGTTGGCGCAACCAAGGCAGTCTACGGCGTGATCAAGGAGAAGCGCGGAGGGCAGTTCAAGCTCACTGACTGCAAGCCCTATGTGGATGCCGTCAACAAGATGAAGCCCGGCGACGGCCAGTCCAAAGAGGTCATTGACCTCCATGTGCAGTCGGTGAACGCCCACTACGAAATCCTGCTTGGCTTGACGGACTACATTCGTCCTGAGGACGACCCCTTCGTCGAGCACTATCAGACCCCGCCCATTCTGGAGATCCTCTACGAGTTAGACCCCGAGTTCAAGAAGTCCATGTGGAAGTTCATTGACGCCATCGCCGAGCACAAGGCCCTCATCGGGCGCGAGGCGGCGCGTCGCTACGGTGGCATGTACGGCCCGACCTGTGTCGTGGACTTCGCCATGTCCGTCGGATCGGTGCCCAATGTGGTCAACCGCATCCTGCGCACGCTGGACATCCCCTCGGATCACAAAAAGACCATCTTGGCCTGCAAGTCCTGGGGCATGAACACCTCCTACGGTTTGGGCGGTGCCTTCCGGGCTGCGGTGGAGGCGGGCAAGACCGTGGCCGAAGCTGAGCAGGCCGAGGTGGAGATGCTGCAGTTCGTCTACCGCGAGCCGGTGAACGCCCAGGCCCATCTGATGGATACCCATAACCTGGGTGGCCATGGTCCGCACAGCTCCTTCGACGTGCGCAAGTACATGGCTCAGTACAAAGAGAAGATGAAGCCATACGTCGAGGCGGCGTTGAAGGCAGGCGTGCACATGGCCAACATCACCGCGGTGCCAGCCTACTGCGTGGGTGACATCGGCCACCACATCGCCCAGTCCGCGTACAACATGTTCAAGGACGACATGGTCTTCGGCATCTACGAGGCCGTGATGGGCGTCTTCGAGAACACCCTGTACCGCGGTCTGGAGCAGAATGCCTACAAGAACCCCTACGATGTGCTGGCGGTGGCCACCGGTGCGCCGGCCTGCGCGGCGGCCTACATCCTGTGGCTGGATTCCTTCACCGTGCCCATGGTCATTGACCTGCTGACCAAGCGCTTCTACAACTACGCGGCCATGAACCCCAAGCGCGGTGAGGCGGATGAGCTGCACAACGTGGACTTCATGGACGTGCTGCTCCGCGGCGAGCAAATCCTGGACATCAAGCCGATTGGTGCTGGCGCCAAGATCAAGGGCATCAAGGTAGACCTCAGCCCCATTGACAACCATGAGGTCGTGATGAACCCGCAGCGCTACACCTACCCGGCTTGTGCCATCACCCAGCGCTTCGCGGCCCTGATGAGCCTGGCCGACTTCCCCTGCTACCTGACTCCCGAGTGCACCACGGCCACGTTGATGACCAACATCGTCGCTCTCGATCCCAAGACCCCGGGTGCGCCGGTGCGGGCCTGCAAGCACTGCGCCGCCACCACCCTGGTCAAGCGCAACGTGCCGTACGTGAAAGGCTTCGACAAGGGAGACCAGGGCTACTGCGAGTGGGCCGTGGCTGTCTAGGCCACAGGCGCTTGCCAGTCAATCCTGGCTACGGTTGCCGAAAGCGGGGATCGTGGGGATTTTCCCCGGTCCCCGCTAACTATAAAGGGTGGTCTCCGAGCTATGGCTGCTACCTGGTTCGGCCTCACGCACCATAGCCGATAGGGTGTGGTGGGAAACTGCTGCGCCTCCCGGTACGGAAAGGAGACCGCCGCGATGAGGTGGCGGTCTCTTTGTGTGGATGCGCAGGGCCGAGACAGGTGGCTGGTGTCTTTCGGGGTGGATTGGACGAATGGGAATCCTGGATTTGTTTCGGCTCGATGGCAAAGTCGCACTGGTCACCGGGGCGGGGCGAGGCCTGGGCCAGGCCATGGCTTTGGGACTGGCGGAGGCCGGGGCCGATATTGCCTGCCTGTACCGGGAGCATTACCAAGAGACCCAGGCCCAGGTCCAGGCGTTGGGCAAGAAGTTTCTGCCGGTGCAGTGCGATCTGCTGCACGCTACCGTCTCAGACTTGTGTGACGTGGTGGATCACGTGGTCCGCCACATGGGATCGTTGGATATTTTGGTCAACAATGCGGCCATCACCCGTCGCGCGACCGTGATGGAATTCAATGAGCGGGATTGGGACGATGTGCTCCAGGTTGACCTGAAAGCCCTCTTTTTCCTCTCTCAGGCGGCGGCAAGAGTCATGGCTCAACAGGGACATGGCAAGATTATCCACGTCGCCTCCGTTCTCGCTTTCCAAGGCGGTTTGCTCATCCCGGCCTACACGGCGGCCAAAAGCGCCGTGGCCGGTCTCACGCGAGCCATGGCCGTTGAGTGGGCATCCAAGGGTATCAACGTGAACGCTATTGCCCCGGGGTACATGCGTACCGATATGACCGCCCCCCTGCAAAAGGACCCCCAGCGCAATGAATCTATTATGTCCCGCATTCCCGCAGGGCGATGGGGGGAGCCCGCGGATTTGAAAGGGATAGTGGTGTTTCTGGCCTCGGCTGCGTCGGATTACATGCACGGGACCATTGTTCCTGTAGATGGGGGGTGGTTGGCCTGGTGAAAGGGGACCAGGGAGGAGCCTATGCGCGTTAAGCTGGCCTATGGCCGTGAGCAATTATGGTTGGATTTCCCCGATGGCACGCCGGTAGATGTGCAACACGCCCTCCAATCTGTGCGGGATCGGCGGCCAGATACTTATGCGCGGTGGGTGGATAAGGATGGCCGGTTGCGTAGCTCGCTTAATGTGTTTGTGAACGGTGAGCACATTCGCTACCGTCGCGGCCTGGAGACGGAGCTAAAAGATGGCGATGAGGTGTACGTCATACCGCTCGTTGCCGGCGGTTAACCGGCCAACGACGGGAGGAAAGGAGGTGATGGCTTAAGGTTCGGGGCAAGAGATCGTCCCAAGCGGTACACGTTGATAGAGCGTTCTACGCTCTCCAAGAGAGCAAGGAGGTACGAAATGGCTCGCGGTTACATGGGTAAGCTCCTCAATGTCAACCTCAGCACTGGCCAAATCGAGGTTGAGCCTTTGGATGAGCAGCTCTGTCGGGACTACATTGGGGGCTACGGCCTGGGCGCGCGGCTTCTCTATGAACGCATACCGGCGGGGGCCAATCCCCTGGGCACCAACAACATCCTGGGTTTCCTGACCGGTCCGCTGACCGGCACCCCGGCGGTGATTGGCTCGCGCTTCGTGGTCGTGGCCAAATCGCCCAAGACCTCCGGAGGTTGGGGTGATGCCAACTGCGGCGGGTATTTTGGTCCCCATCTCAAATTTGCCGGCTTCGACGGCGTCTTGTTCAGCGGTGTGGCCCATAAACCGGTCTATCTTTTCATCAACGAGGGCCAGGCTGAACTGCTGGACGCCAGCGATCTGTGGGGGCTGGGGGTGACACCTCTGGAGGACGTGCTCAAGGAGCGCCACGGCAAAGATGTGGAAATAGCCTCCATCGGCCCTGCGGGGGAGAAGCTATCTTTGACCGCCTGCATCATGAACGACAAGGAGCGCGCGGCGGGGCGCTCTGGGCTGGGGGCGGTAATGGGCTCCAAGCGGCTCAAGGCGGTGGTGGTCAAGGGCAAACTGCCGGTCCCCATGTACGATGAGAAAGGGATCAAAGAGATACGCAGGAGACTTCTCAAGGAAGCCACCGGCTTCTTCGACATCCTGCACACCTACGGCACGTGTGGCATCACTCACGACAGCGCCTTGAGCGGCGATTCGCCGGTGAAGAACTGGGGCGGCGCAGGCACAGTGGATTTCCCCTCCGAGCGGGCCAAGAAGATCAGCGATGATTCCGTCATCGGCCTGGAGGGCTACAAAGCCTACGCCTGCTGGCAATGTCCCATTGCCTGCGGTGGCAAGGTGAAGCAAACCAGCGGCAAGTTCGCCCTGGAGCTGAACGACGGCATCGGGCACAAGCCGGAGTACGAGACCCTCTGCATGTTCGGCACCAACCTGCTGAACGACGACCTGCCCTCCATCGTCAAGCTCAACGAAATCTGCAATAACCTGGGCCTGGACACCATCTCGTTGGGGGCGATCGTCGGCTACGTCATCGAGTGCTACGAAAACGGCCTGCTCACCAAAGAGGACACCGATGGCCTGGAGATGACCTGGGGCAACGCCGAGGCCATCGTGGCTTTGACCGAGAAAATCGGGCGACGGGAAGGCTTCGGCGACGTGCTGGCCGATGGCGTGCGGGTGGCCTGGAAGAAATTGGGTTACATCGGCACCGAGTACGCGGTGCACGTGGACGGTGAGGAAGTGCCGGCCCACGACCCACGGTTCACCCCTGGCCTGGCGACCACCTACACCATCACCGCCACCCCGGCCCGACATACCCAGGGCGGGGAACTGCTGCCACCGCCCGGATTGGAGCTGGACGAGGTGGACAAATACGTATACACCGGGCACGCGCGGAACCATTGGAAGATGGTGGCCACCATGGAAGTGTGTCAGGCGGCGGGCCTGTGCATGTTCGGCTACCTGAGCTATCCTGTCCAGGCCATCCCCGAGCAGCTCACGGCTGTCACCGGCTGGGAGTTCGACCTGGAGGAGGTTTTCAAAACCGGCACGCGGATATACACCATGCGCCACGCCTTCAACCTGCGGGAGGGTATCAATCCCCTGAAGCGCAACGTGCCGGGCCGGATGGTCGGTGAACCGCCTCTGACCGTGGGTAACGTCAAAGGTGTCACTGTGGATTACAAGAACCTGAACAAGGAGTTCCTTGAGGTTTTGGGGTGGGATACCACCACGACCGTGCCTACCAAGGAGACTCTCCAGGGGCTGGGGATGGAGTTTCTGATCGAGGATTTGCACAAATAGGGGAACGAAGGCCTCCGAGATGTCTCGGAGGCCCCCCTCTTACGGTGACCTGGATTTCGCACCTGGAAAACAGGCGGTGAGTGAAGGGAGGAAGACCGATGTTACAGGTAGGTGTCTTTTGGAGCGAGCAGGCCGATGCCTACCAGGCGGGCAAGGAATCCGCCGAACAGGCCCTCGCTGACCTGAAAGCCAAAGCCGGTCTGGCCCTTGCCTTCTGCACCGTAGACTACGACGAAGCTCAGTTTCTGAAAGGCATCAGGGAAGTCGTGGGCGATGCGCCCCTCATGGGCTCCACATCCTTTATGGGCGTCCTGACCCCCGGCGGTTTCCTGCACAAAAAGGGCGGTGTGGGTGGGGTGATGCTCCTCGCTTCTCCGGAGATGACTTTCGGGGTGGGAGGCAGCGAAATAGGCGATGACCCCCGCGCAGCGGGGCAGAAGGCCGTGCGCCAGGCCATCGCCCAGGCGGGCAAGAGCGAGTCTGACGCCGTGTCCTTCTTCTTCATGATTGCGCCGCCAGGGGCTGAGGAGTTGCTCATCCGCGGCATCGAGGATGTGGTGGGCCGGGTGCCGATGATCGGCGGCAGCGCGGCCAACGAGATGGGCGAAGCGCCGTGGAAGGAATTCGCTAACGAAGCTGTCATGACCAATGGTGTGGTAGTCGGTGTCGCTTACTCCAAGTTGCCCTTCGGCGTGGGTTACACCGGTTACTACCGACCCACTGAGCATCAGGGCATCATCACTAAGGTCAGGGACCGGCGCACCCTGGTGGAGATAGATGGCCGCAAAGCACTGGAAGTCTACGCTGAATGGCGCGGCATGAAGGTGGAAGAGCTCCAGGGCGGCGCTCTCCTGGGCGCGACCATCCCCTTCCCCCTGGGCATGCGCGACGTCAGCGGCGACATTTGGTGGATACGTCACCCGGTCAACGGCAACGACGACGGCTCCATGGCCGTGGGCAGCGATTTGGCCGAAGGGACGGCGGTGACCATGATGCAGGCCTCGTTGGACGAGATAGCTCAAGGCGCCAGCGAGGTGGTGAAGATGGCCCTTGATGACCTGGGCGGCGAGGCGGGTGCGGTCATCATCGGTCACTGCGGCGGACGGGCTGCGGCCCTGGGGCCGGAGAGAATGGCGCAGGTGAACGCCGACATCAAAGCCGTCCTGGGCGACATTCCCTTCATCGGCTATCTGACCTTTGGCGAGCAGGGATACGCCAAGTGGACGACCAACGGCGCGGGCGGTTTGATGTTGGTGGCCATAGCGCTGGGCAAGTGAGTTGTCGCTGAACAGCTCCGGCCATCCGTCGTGATCTGGAACATGGGAGCGATGCGTCCTCGCCCCGGGTGATGGGGCGGGGACGCACTCTCTCACCGGTTATGGAAAAATCTGGATCGCCGAAGGTCTCCTGACCGAGGCGATGGTGGCTCGGTGGAGGCACCTTCGCCCATCATTCGGATAGCAAATCCGGGCTACGTTAATTAAGGGGAAAGCCATGCGCTTGAAATTAGCCTACGGACGCGAAGGGTTGTGGATTGACCTGCCTGACGACGCCCCGGTGACGGTGATCGAGCCTCAATTCGTGCCCGGCCTGCCGGACGAGAAAGAGGCCCTTGTGGAGGCC
>JACIWR010000217.1 GCA_014360845.1 Anaerolineae bacterium | reverse complement strand
ATAGGCAATCGGCGGATACGAACGGCTGTTTCTTCCATTGTTACGGCACAACCTTCTTGGAGCACTTGTTCGAGGCGGGGAAGTACATTCAAGAGCCTATCGGTAACTGCCTCCGGATCTGATACCGACAGACGCAAAATGACAAGACTGGGGCGATCGTAACCGCCTAATGCCAGCAAAGCTGAGAAATCCAGATCTTGTGTGACTACCGCTCTATTCTGCCGCCGAGCAAGTTCCAAAATCTCTTGATCGGATGCATGAACGGGTAAAATTGGGGAAATGTTGTATCTTCTCAAAATGTAGGGGCGAACCCTTGCGGTCGCCCAGGCGGGCAGGTGCAAGACCTGCCCCTACCCCAAATTATTGAGAAGATACGAAATGTTCATATCGGCAAGAAGATGTATACCTGCCATCAACGACTTCCTATTGCCGGCACCATCTGAATCTGATCTGAGACCACCCAAGCCGCGTATTTGATCGCCTGGTATACGTCCTCCTCTTCTAATTCAGGATAGGCCTCGAGCACATCTTGAATGGACTTACCACTGGCTAACATCTTGAGGATAACGCTTACAGTGATTCGCATGCCTCGAATTGTCGGCTGCCCCAGGCAAACATTGGGATCTATTGTAATACGATCCAACCTTTCCATATCCTCCTCCTCATCGAGCCTTATCCCTCCAGCCATCCATAAATCACCCGGCTTCAAGAAATGCACGGAGCTCGGTTACCTGCCGGCGCAGGCGGTCAATCAGACCCGGCGGCACGCTCTCCGGTCCCAGCCGCGAGACCCGCTCTTTGCGGAAGGCCAGCTCCGTGCAGGCCCTGGTGAAGCGGCGGATGAGCCACCAGCGGCGGAACTGCCCGCGCGAAACCGCGCGCCACTGCTCGCGCACCCGGCCCAGATAGCTCCCCACCCACTCGTAACGCCCCGCCGGCAGAGTGCCCCGCGCCACCTCGTCCCGCATCTGCTCAGTCACCAGCCGCCGCTCCCTATCGCCCACGCCCACGAGCACGAAGACGACGACCAGCACCCCGGCCCAGCTTGAAACCACGGCTACGCGAAAGAGCCAGGGAGTCACGTCGGCGACGGCCAGATGAGTGGCCGTATTCTGCAATATGTGCCCGGCTACCGCCAGGAGCAATCCGGTCAGCGGCCACAGCCAGCGAGCACGCCCCCGACGGATTGATCGCGCCCAACCGAATCCGGCGCCGACCAGGGCGCTGTAGAGGGCCTGATTCAGACCGAAAACCAGCCCCTGCAGGAAAATGGCCCGATTGAGACCCGCGTAACCATCGAACAGAAAATTGCCGATGTAAGTCAGCAGGTTGGTAGTCATGGCGAAGCCAAAGCCGACCATCGAGCCGTAGACGATGCCATCCAGGACATTGTCGAACTCGTCGCGCCAGCGCCAGTAGATCAGCGCAATGGCCGCCGCCTTGAGCAATTCCTCCACCAGGGGAGCCAGCAAGGTGCCGCTGACCACCTCCAGGCGATGGCGGCCCAGCACCTGCAACGGCAGCTCCAATCCCAGACGCAACGCCGCCGCCAGCAGCAAAGCGGGCAGCGCCCCCCACACGAAAGTGACCAGGATCAGGGCGAAAGGCTCTCGCTCGTAGCGGTCCGCCCACCAGACGACGAGCAAATAGATGACCGGCGGGATCAAGGCCAGGAGCAGCGCCCGCGACACGCCGCCGACCACCTGCGCCGCCGTGAGAGTGAGCACCACCACCTCCTGCGGCTGAAAGTCCTCATCCTCCCAACGCACGGACACCGGCTGGATGAATTGCTCACCTGCACCGTCGCCGTCCCCATCGAAAGCCAGGGCGAAATCCGAATCGGTGTGCAGGGGCAGCGTCGCCTGGGCCCCGGCCTTCCATTCGGGCAGCTCGTAGCGGAAACGCCCCACTCGCCGGCCGGCCACATCGGGCCAGGTCACATCCAGCGTAGGGGCTAAGGGCCCTTCGCCCTCATCAGGGGGCACATCTACCGCTTTCAAGCGCACGGTGATGGGGCTATCCGCCGGGGGATAGACGTGCATGATTACCGCTTCCCCACCCTTGCCAGTACGGGCCAGATGCTCGACCTGCGGCCAGTTGCCGCTCACGGCGGGGCATTCCAGCGCCAGGTCATAAGCGGCGGCGGCAGCGGGTGAGAGGTCAGCGCGGGGACGGAGGTGATACCACTCCTCCTCATCCCACGGCTGCTCCTCGGCCCACTGAATCGGCTTTTCCCACTGCTCGCCTTTGTCCGCCGGACCCAGCGGCCCGCCGAAATCTGCCTGGAAAGCCTGCTCACCCCAATGCCCTTCGAAGCGCAGCCAGCGCAGCTCCGGATAAGCCTCGGGATCGGACAGCAACTCCTCCCGCGAGGGGATGAGCACCACCTGAGGGATGACCGGGCCCTCATTGCCGGTACGGTCGTAGGCCGAGACCCGGCGGGTGAGGAACTGAAAGGTGATAGGATAGAACTCCGGGCCGACGAAGTAATTGGCATGCGAGCCCCGGGCGACATACACGGCGGGGTGCGTTCCCTGCACTTGATGCACGTTCTCCCACAGTCGCCGCGTGCCACCGTGGTGGGCGGTGACGGTCACGAACTCCGGCTGTTGCTCGGCGTCCAGCACCACAGTGACCATCTCCCAATCGCCCTCGTGCTTGTTGTAGGAATCGTTGTAGTAGTAGAAGAGCCAGTACTGCAGCGCGATGCGCCCGCTGGCCTTGTCGGTAGTCACGTGGGTGTAGGCCGTCACCGGATAAGCTGATGATTTCTGCCCGGCACCAGGCCGCAGGAAAAGCTCGTAGAAGTCGCGGTGAGCGGTGTAGTTCAGGTAGCCGCTTTTGCCCTCCGCGCCATACCACAGGTCGAGGAAGTATTCCGCGCCGTAGTTCTGGAACAGGACCTCGGCGTTGGGCTGATTGGTCACGCCCTGCTCCGCGCCTGCGACCCGCAGGCGGGCGTGGTCAATCATCACCTCCACGCACTGGGGGCGAAAGAGCTCGTCCTCGTGGAAGAAAAGGGCCGGGGCGTAGCGCTGGGCCAGCTCTTCAGTGTCAGACTTCGGAAGCCTGGGAGCGTCGGCCTCAGCCCGGCCCACCAGCACCAGCAAGCTGGCGACGAGAAGCATCATCCCGATAAGCTTCTTGTGCATGATCAGCTCTCCGCCTCTCGCAGGTCCGCGCCGCGGATCAGAATTGGCAACCCGACCTACAAGGCCGCCAGGCGGTCCATCGCCTCGTAAATGCGCTCGGTAGCCGCGCCCAATGAAATGCGCATATAGCCCTCGCCGTTGGCGCCGAACACGGTGCCCGGTGTGATAGAAACTCCCTGCTCTTCCAGCAGTCTGGTGGTGAACTCAACGGAGGTATAGCCCTCGGGTACGGGGGCCCAGACGTACAGGCTGGCCTGCGGTGGGCGCACTTTGATGCCTATCTCCGCCAGTCCGGCCACGATAATATCCCGCCGCTCTTGATAGATGGCATTGCGCTCCGCCAACCAGCTCTGATCGCCGGTCAAAGCCTCGATAGCCGCGTCCTGAATGGCGCGGAATATCCCCGAATCAACGTTGGTTTTCACCCGGGTCAGCGCTTCCAACACGTGGCGATTACCCACGACCATGCCCACCCGCCAGCCGGCCATATTGTACAGCTTGGAGAGGGAGTTGAACTCGATGGCCACTTCTCGCGCCCCCTCCACCTGGAGAATGCTGGGAGCCACGTAACCGTCGTAGGTCAGATCGCAGTAGGGCGCGTCGTGGCAGATAAGCAGGTCGTGCTCGCGGGCGAAAGCCACCGCCTCGGCCAGAAACTCCAACGTGGTCGTCGCCCCGGTGGGATTGTTCGGATAGTTCAGCCAGATGAGTCGGGCCTCATCGGCCACTTCCGCCGGGATGGCCGAGAGATCGGGCAGATAGTCCCGCTCAGCCAGCAGGGGGAAGGTCGCCACCCGGGCAGAAGCCAGGTACGCGCCCATGGTGTACGGCGCATAACCGGGATCGGGCACCAAAGCCAGGTCCCCGGGGTCCAGGTAGGCCAGGGCGATGTTGACAATTCCTTCCTTGGAACCAATGAGGGGCAAGACCTCGCCATCGGGGTCGAGGGTGACGCCAAAGCGACGCTGATAGTAGTCGGCCATCGCCTGACGCAGGGCAGGGATACCGTAGTATCCGCCGTATCCATGGTGATCAGGATTGCACGCCGAGCGGTACAAGGCATCAATGATCCGCTGCGGCGGGGGCAGGTCTGGGCTGCCGATGTCCAGGCGAATAACATCCATGCCCTGGGCTTTCAGTTCGGCGATGCGCTTACCCAGGCTGGCAAAGGGATACGGTGGTAGATTGACGACGCGATTAGCTGGTTGCATTGGTGGCGTACACTCCTTTCATAATAAGGTTCAAGTGACGGTCACCTTGAAGGTGACCGTCACTTCTTAATCTTCCAACAGCACCTCGACCACGCGGCCCACGCGCTCCAGGCTGGCCGCGCTGACCTTGTCCGGCGTGTCCTGAGTGGTGTGCCAGTAAGGATAATCGAAGTCAATGATGTCTACGGCCACAATCCCGCGGGCGGCGAAGGGGGTGTGATCGTCGAACATGGCCCATTTGTATTCGGGGATGAAGAAGTCACCATAGCCCAAATCGGCGGCGATGGCCCACAGCCGGTCCTGAAGCGCGGCATCGGAGTTGCGCTCCTTGTAAATCTGCTGATCCGCATCACCGATCATATCTACCACGATGACGAATTCGGGTTCGACCGTGAGGTGCTGGGCCATGTACGTCGAGCCGACGATCCACTCCCAGCCGTCCAGACCGCCGTTGTCCTCGGCGTCGAAGAAGGCCAGCCACACCTCGTGCTTCAGTTTGTCCCGGTCCAGCACGCGGGCCAGTTCCAGGAGCACGGCCACGCCGCTGGCCCCGTCGTTAGCCCCCAGCACGGCAGCCGTCGGATTGGTGCGATCCTGATCGGCGCGCCGGCGGGTATCGTAGTGCGCGCCGATGATCACCGGACTCCCCTGCCCCGCCTTGCCGATGATGTTGCGCACGGTCACGTCGCGATAGGAGAATTCCTGGGTCTCGACCATCCAGCCGTGATCTTGCAATGTGGTGATGATGTAATCCCCCGTGGCCCGCCAGGCCTCCGAGCCGGTGGGGCGGAAGCCGAAATTGCATTGAGCGATCACGTGCTCGTAGGCCCGCTCCCCGTCAAACTGCAGGGGCTCCGGGGTAGGTGTGGCCGTCGGCGGGGCGCTCTGGCAGGCCAAAAGCACCATTACCACCAGCAGCAGCAACCATCGTCCTTTGAATCTGCTCGGCATAGTTTAGCAACCTTTCTGTGAGACACCATCATCAGGTGGGCAACAAGCCCGTTTTGCTTAGGCCGATTGACTACGCGAACTCACCCACCCCCAGCCGGCCAAAGGCTGATAATCACCCCCAGCCCGATGCCCAACAGGGCAATGACCAACACCATCACCCCAAAAACGATGAGCAGCCGCCGCTCGCGCTCACGGGCAGCGGCTACGGCCCGCCGCTCCCGCTCCAGACGCTCCCGTTCCTCACGCAGCAAAGCCTCCATCCGCCGCTGAGAGGCCAGCAAGTCCTGAGCCACCTGTTGACGCACCACCTCTTGCCGCGCTTCGCGCCATTGCCGGGCCGTACGCAACCGCTCACTCAACATCCGGTCCACGGTATCCGCCCCCAGACTGCCCCCGCAATGGACACATATCTCCTCCCCCGGCGGGTTGAGAAGCCCACAGTGAGGACACAGATCGGTGCTCAAATCGAACTCCGTGCCGCAATAGTGGCAGCTCATAGCCTCCCCGGCCAGGAACTCAAAGTTTGTACTGCCACACTGGGGACATTGTGGGGATTCCTTTGCCATAACGTCACCTCCGTGACTCAGGTCAAGTGAGCCGCGATGAACGCTTCCAAATCGCGCAAGGCCCGCTCGGCGTAGGCCCGATGGCGCTCGCGCTTGCGGCGAGGCGCGCGCTCCAGGGGAGGCAGCAAACCGAAGTTAGGCTTCATGGGCTGGAAATCGCCGCCGCCCGTGGTCACGTAATGACACAGCGCGCCGATCATCGTCGTCGGGGGGAAGACCAGCAGTGGCAGGCCCTGAATCAGGCGGGCGGCGTTAAGCCCGGCTACCAGGCCACTGGCCGCCGAAGCGACGTATCCCTCCGTGCCGGTGATCTGCCCCCCGAAGAACAGCCCCGCTCGCGTGCGAAATTCCATGGTCGGATGGAGTAATTGGGGCGAGTTGATGAAGGTATTGCGGTGCATCTGCCCGAAGCGAACGAACTCGGCATGTTCCAGGCCGGGGATCAGGCGGAAGACCCGCTTCTGCTCACCCCATTTGAGATTGGTCTGGAACCCAACCAGATTATACAAAGTCGCCGCCAGGTTATCCTGCCGGAGCTGGACCACGGCGAAGGGTCGCCGCCCCGTGCGCGGATCGGTGAGGCCCACCGGCTTGAGCGGGCCATAGGCCAGGGCCATGCGTCCCCGCCGGGCGATGACTTCCACCGGCAGGCAGGCTTCGAAGAAGCGCTCGTCCTCGCGTTCAAACTGCCGCAAAGGGATGGTCTCCGCCGCCAGCAGGGCCTCGACAAAGACGTCGTACTCCGCCTCGGTCATGGGGCAGTTGATGTAATCCTCCCCGCGTCCGTAACGCGAAGCGCGGAAGACCTTGCTCTGGTCAATGGATTCGTAGGTGACGATGGGAGCCATAGCATCGTAGAAATACAGATGATCCCCGCCGGTGAGAGCCGCTATCTCCTGTGCCAGGGCATCAGAGGTGAGGGGGCCGGTGGCGATGATGACTACACCGTCCGGGATGGTACGCACTTCCTCGCGGACCACGGTAATGCGCGGATGGGCGGTCACCCGCTCGGTCACCAGCCGGGCGAAAGCCTCGCGGCCCACGGCCAAGGCCCCACCAGCAGGGACGGCCGTCTCGTCGGCGCAGGCCAGAATCAGCGAATTCAAGCGCCGCAGCTCGGCCTTGAGCAATCCCGGCGCGCGGTCCTCCAGATTGGAACCCAGCGAGTTCGAGCACACTAGCTCGGCCAGGTCACCGCTGACGTGGGCCGGGGTCATCACCTGGGGCCGCATCTCGTACAAAATCACGTCCACTCCACGCTGAGCCGCCTGCCAGGCCGCCTCCGATCCGGCCAATCCACCGCCAATTACCGTCAACTGCATCTCACACCTCTCCCAACACCTTTTCGGCCAATATCACCTGCACCACACCCATAGCGTATGCCTCCACCCGGCGCAGCACAAAACCCGCCTCCCGCACTACGTCCAGGGTCCGCCGGTTGAGATGGCAATAGTGGGTGAAATTGCTCCAAAACACGTTAGCCACATCCAGCACATATCCCATCAACGGCCGGGTGCTGCGCACGTGCTCGATGAGCAGCAGCCGACCGCCCGGCCTCAACACCCGGTGCACTTCTCGCAGGCCCCGCAGCGGATCCGGCACACCGCAAAAAAGAAGACTCCCCACCACCCAGTCGAAAGAATCCCCCGGAAAAGCCAGGGATTGCACATCCATTTGCGCCAGGCATAAACTGTTACTCGGCGCGCGAGTGGCCGTCTG